>NZ_JBSHAQ010000010.1:0-35564 GCF_053611585.1 Streptomyces sp. NPDC054794
CGGCAGGAAGTACTCGAGTCAGCCTGCCCGGCGTCCTGCGGCACGTTACGGGCGGCCAACCCGATCACGAACACCGCTACCCCAATACAAGTCGGGAAGTACTGCCGGATGGGGCCGTTGACGCTCCTCATTGGAGCCGCGTTGCCAGGGGCTGGTCGGCTCGCAGAAGTAGATCGGGACGTCGGTGGCGCGGGTGAACTCGTCGTGTCGGCCCATTTCGCTGCCCTGATCCCAGGTCAGCGAGCGGTCGAGCTCGGCAGGGAGTTCGACGAAGGCGTGCAGGAGGGCGTCGCGGACGTTCTCGGCTCCCCGACCGTTGAGCAGGTGCTGGAGCTTGATGTAGAGGATGGTGCGGTCGACCAGGTGCCGATGGCTGAGCAGTTGCCTTGGCCGACGATGAGGTCGCCCTCCCAAGGACCGGCGATCTGGCGGTCCGTGGCTTCGGCCGGGCGCTGGTTGATCAGGGTGCCTGAGTCGATGATGCGGGTGGCGCGCTCATCAACGCGGCGACCGGACCGCAGCACGCCGGGCTTGCGTTCCAGGCCGCCGCGGTGCGGCAGGTAGCTCGCCTGGTCGATGGTCTCGTGGCCCTGCCGTTCAGTGACGGCAGGGCCAGGAGGCGCGGTCAGGCACAGGTGTTGGCGTGTCCGACGTCGAGGACGAAGCGCTCCGGGGAGTGGAGCTTGAGTGTTGTGTAGGCGGGCTTGGTGTGGAAAGCGGTTCCGAAAGTAACCACACCTTCGAAGTCGCCGGTGAGGGCGAGGCCCTTGAGAGCGGGCAGGTGGATCTGCACCAGCTGGGGTCCGCGGTAGACGGACCGGCCTGCCTCATTGTGTGCGGCGGCGGGAGAGAGCTTGATCTCCAGGAAGTACTTCCCGGCGAGCGGGACCTTCTTCCCGGAGGCGTCGTAGCGGAGCTGCTTGACCGGTTTGACGGTGACCGGGGGTATGGTGCCCCGGACGTCGATCACGAGCCGGTCGTATGTGCAGTGCCCGCCCCATCGGGCGTTGACCACCAGCGCGGTCGCGGGAGCCTGCCGGGACTGCGGGGCAGCAGAGGCGGGAACCGTGGCGCCGAGGGCGGCAGTGAGAAGAATTCCGGCCGCAAGGGCCGTACGGCGTGGATGGTGGTGCATGACGCCCCCGATCTTTCGTACAAGGGGACAGTGATTTCACCAGGGGAGACATCCGAGCGGACCATACGGTTGCACGGCCCGTGAAAAGCGTCTCACCCGCCCGTGTGCCGCTGATCGGTGAGCCGATCAGGCCTTGAGGTGCCTGAGGGTGAACTCAGGCCGCGCGTAGAGACCGGCCTGGGGCGCGGCCGGGTCGGCAGGGAGGTCCGCTTCAGGAATGTCCGCAGCGTGGAGTTCGGCGTCGTCGACCGGGGTGTAAGCCAGAATGGCCGGGTCGGGGGGTTCCCAGAAGCGGCGGGTGTCGGCGGAGACGGCGTACACCGTCGTGAAGCGGGTGGACGGCGGGGCGGTCAGCGCGGCGTGCATGTAGCCGACGGCGTCGCTTGGGCTGGCGCGGAGACGATCACCAGCCGTTCTGAACCGTTCCCGGTTCGATCGAAACTCGATCGCCGTCGTGCCGTCGAGTACCGCGGCCAGCCTCGCGGGTCTCGTCATGTCGTTGTCGTCCGGCTACCGGGGTTCGATCGCTGCCGCGCCTCGTGTGGCGAGGGTCGCGATGTCGCGGGCGAAGCCGTCGACATCCTCGGGCCAGCTCTCGGGCGGCTGGAAGATGAGCAGGGAGACAGCGCCGTGCAACGCGGCTGCGATGGCTCTGGTGAGGGCTGTCTCGTCGCCGCGGAGCGCGCCCGCCTCCAGGCACTGCTGGACGGTGCCACGCAGGAACCGGAAGCAGGCCGAGGCCACTTGCTGGCTGGCGGCGGTGGCGGGGCCGGTCATCACGAGACGGTAGCGGACCGGGTGAGCCAGCCCGAACCGCACGTAGGCGACCGAGCGTTGGTGGAGCGCGGTGAACGGATCGTGGGAGCCGGCGCCGGCATCGTCCATCCAGTCGCCCAACTCGCCCCAAACCCGCAGGCACACGGTGTGCAGCAGTTCGAGCCGACTGCCGAAGTGCAAGTAGACCGCCGGGAGGCTGACCCCCACCGCCTGCGCCACGGCTCGGATGGTGACCGCGTCCTCACCAGCCTTGTCGAGCAGCCGCTCGGCCGCCTCGACAAGTTCGTTGCGCAGTCGTGCACCGTCCCCGCGTCGCGCCCGTCGCCGCCGCGGCGCAACGACGGCCGGGCCGGAGGGCTCGGAGTCGAGTGGGTCCATCGTCAGCACCGGCCCAGCGGAGCGGAGGAGCCGGCCGTTCCCGCGAGGGCGGGATCACCCGAGCCGCCACCGAAGCCGACGCCGGTGCCGCGAGATGTGCTGGATGTCATCACGTCACTCGTCTCCATGTTGTGGATCAGGGCCGCCGTATGTAACTTGTCGACGTTAACTTAACACTACTCGACAGGGGCACCGGATGACCGTCACCGCTGAAGAGATCTACGCCATCGCGCCGTTCGCCGAAACGATCGGCGTGCGCTTTGCCACCATCAGCGCGCCGGAGGTTCGCGCCCGGCTCGACTACACGCCGGCTCTGTCCACGACGGGTGGAGGGCTGCACGGCGGCGCGCTGATGGGGCTGGCAGACGTGGCGGCCGCTGTGTGTGCCGCGGTGAACGGGCCGGAGGGCGCCCTGCCTGCGACCATGCAGTCCAACACCTTGTTCCTGCGGCCGGTGCGCGGCGCCGGCGCATTCGCGACGGCCCGGCCCTTGCACGTCGGCCGCAACACGGTCACGGTCGAAGTCGACATCAACGACGAGCAGGACGTCCTGTGTGTCCGCATCACACAGGTCGTCGCACTCCGCACACCCCGCAGCGGAACCTGATCAGTCGACCACCGGAGAAGCAGACCCGGTCAGAGAGGTCTGCGCGTTCCCCGAGCAGCACGGTCGGCACGTTCCCTCCTCAACAGTCCGCTTCCGTGCTCCGCTTGCGGCACCGTTGATGTCGAACTTCCCGCCGATACGCCGACGTCCGTGCTGTGCTTGGCGAAGAACTCCAGGCCCGTCACGAGCTCGGTGCTGGTACTGGCCACCCTGTGACCCGAACACTGGGACACCTGATGGCCCGCACGGGATCGGACACCGGCACGCCCACGCCAGCGAGCTCCTGGACGGGCACGAGATCGACGTGCCGGACGCCTTCAGCCCCACGAACCTGGCCGCGCTCGACACCACCAGCACCCGGACCGATCCCCCGCTCGCACAGGCCGCCAACCGGGCACAGGACGGGCAGGTCACCCAGACCTGGCCGGAGTGCCCCTCCTGCCGGTCGCCGTCCGGCCTCGTTGACGAACAGCGCCCTGGGCATCACCGGCAAGTCGGGCGCCAAGTGCGACGAAGGTGCGTGGCACTGGGCGACTGCCGCACCGTGGCACCGGCCCGGGGATGAACCGAAGGCAGGGCTTTGCCACCTATGCCGTACGGCAGGCTCGCCATCGGCCGCGCACGTCGGGCGAGCCGCTGGTCACGCCAGGCGGCTCAGCAGGACGCGTGCCTCGTCCCGAGCGGCCGCCACCGCCGACTCGCCGAGCCCGCAAAGCCGCAGACACGATGACGCGATGGCATCCGTGTCGGCGGCTTCCGGCTCGCGGGAACGCCGGATCTGAATGACGACCTCCACCAGCTGGATCAGCAGTTCCCCGATGCGCTCGGGCGGCAGGTCGCGGGCGACGTTCTCGGCCCCCGCCAAAGCGCCGAGAGCCCCATAGCTCTCCTGCAGTTGGCCCCGGTAGGAACGGAAGGCGTCGAACCGCTCCGCCAACACCTCCGGCAGGAGATACAGCGTGCCGATGTTGTACGGGGTGCGGGACAAGGTGCGTACGTCCGTCGCGGCCACCGCGTAGAGCGCCGCGGCCGCACTCGCCCGCTCGGGCACCCATGCCTGGATCCGCTCCACCATCTCCAGGCTCGGCCTGACCGAGATGGCCAACAGCTCGGCGAGAATCTCGTCCTTGGTGGTGAAGTGGTAGTACAGCGAGGCCTGCCTCATTCCCACCCGCTCGGCGATCATGCGGGTGCTGGTGGCGGCGATGCCGTGTTCGACGAAGAGCGCACCTGCGGCGTCGAGGATCTGCTCCCGAGCAGAGGTATTGGGGTCGGACGGCGGCGTGTGCCGGGGTCTTCCTTGGCGTGGCCGCGTCGTCTTCATGACCCCATCCTGCCACCCGCGTGCCAGGATCCCGGTCGTGGCCGGCACCGGGGTGCCCGCCGGTGCTGCCCGCGGTCACGAGGACGCCAGATAGGCCCGCCAGCCGCCGAATCGGGTGATGTCGGGCGCGTCCTCGACGGCGTACGGTTCAACCAGGAAGCCGCTGATGTGCCGTCCGTCGGCCAGTTCGACGGTGCCGATGGCCATCGGCGCGGGAGCAGCGGCGGTCAGCGCCCCGAACCCGGAGGCGGGCAGCCGCCAGATCTCGCCCTCGATGCCTGTTCCCGTACGACCGTGTGCGCCGGTTCCGGCGTCCGGCCCGTCTTCGGCGAGCCGGACCAGGCCCGGCCTGGGCGGCTCGGTGGCCAGGGCGTGCAGCCGGTAGTTGCCGGCGGTGCGCGCCGGGCCCACCAGCGTGCCGCCCGCCTGGACCAGCTGGGCGTTGAGGGGCTGTCCGGTGAGGTGGGCGCCGACCACGAACAGGTCGAGCCCCGGATTGGTGAACCTTTCGGCCACGGCGGCCAGGGCGCGGTCGGAGAAGGCCGGACCGGTGAGCATCACGCCGAACGGCAGGCCGTCCACGAACCCGGCGGGAACGGCGAGCGAGGCGTAGTCCAGCAGATTGGCGAAGTTGGTGAAGCGCCCCATCCGTGCGTTGGCGCCGACCGGATCGGCCGCCACTTCGTCGAGGGTGGGGTGCCAGGTGGTGGTGGGGGTGAGGAGCGCCGCGCAGCCGTCGAGAACCGCACGTGCGGCGGCGCCGAGGGCGGCGAGCCGGGCGGTGTCGGCGGCCCAGTCGGCGGCGGTCCTGGCCTGGCCGGCCAGGACGATGGACGCGACGGTGGGGTCGAGGTCCGTACCGATCAGGTCGCGGTGCTTGTCCAGGTGCTCGCCCACCGCGGCGTACCGCTCGGCCACGAACGCACCACCGTAGAGCAGTTGAGCGGCCTCCAGCAGCGGGGTGACATCGGTCTCGACGATCTCCACGCCAGTGCTCGCCAGGCGGGCAGTCGCGGCGTCGAAGGCCTCGTACCAGCCGTCGGCCATGCCCTGCAGGTGCTCCGGGGCCGGAACGGCGACCCTGGGGCGCGCGGGTGGAGGCGGAAGCTGGGTACCGATGCGGGAGAGCGGGTCGGCCGGGTCGGGGCCCTCGACGATCTCCGCGGCAGTGCGGGCGAGCCGTAGGTCTCGGGCGAAGACGGTCACGCAGTCGAGGGTGTAGCAGGCGGGGACCACCCCGGTCACGGGCACCAGCCCCTTGGTGGGCTTGACGCCGATGATGCCGTTGAGGGCGGCGGGCACCCGCCCGGAGCCGGCCGTGTCGGTGCCCAGCGCGATGTCGGCGATGCCCAATGCCACCGCGACGGCGGAGCCGGAGGACGACCCGCCGGAGATGCGGGCCGTGTCCCAGGCGTTGCGCACCGCGCCATAGGGGCTTCGGGTGCCGACCAGGCCGGTGGCGAACTGGTCCAGGTTGGTCTTCCCGAGCACCACCGCGCCGACCGCGCGCAGCCGTGCCACCGCGGGCGCGTCGGCGTCCGGCCGGTAGGCGTAGGACGGCGCGCCGGCGGTCGTCGGCAGGCCGGCCACGTCGATGTTGTCCTTGACGGCTGCGACCAGGCCGGCCAGCGGCAGCTTCGGATCAATCCCCGCGGCCTCGGCCAGGACCTCGTGGCGGGGCCTGAGATGGATCCAGATCTCGGGCCGGCCTGCGGATTCGATGCGGTCGTAGGCGGCCTCGACGCGTTCGGCCGGTGTCGGGGCGCTCATGCCTTCACCGCCGCGAGGACCTGGCCGGGAGCAACCTGTTCACCGGGTTTGACGTAGATCTCCAGGATTGTTCCGGCGGCGGGGGCGCTCACTTTGGACTCCATTTTCATCGCCTCCAGGGAGAGGATCGGGTCGCCCTCGGCGACGGTGGCACCCGGCTGCGCGACGGTCTGCCAGACGGTGGCGGTGAACGGCGCGGTGACCGGGACCGCGCCGGGCGGGACAGCGACGGCGTCGGCGGCCGAGGGCTCGGGATCATCGTCCCGGTCGAACTCTCCGGCGGCCCGCCAGCGTTCCTTTTCGGCCTCGAACGCGGCGCTCTGCCGCTTGCGGAAGGCGGCGATCGAGTCGGCGTTGGCGGTCAGGAAGGCGTTGTACTCGGCGATCGAGAAGGTGCCTTCTTCCGTGTCGACGGGACCTCGTCCGGCGTCGGTCTCGGCGCGCAGTTCGAGGAGTTCCTCAGCGGTGACCGGGTACCACTCGATGCGGTCGAAGAAGCGCAGGGCCCACGGGGAGTCCTGGAACAGGCCGCCCCGGCGGAACCGGTTCCAGATCTGCACGGTGCGGCCGACGAACTGGTAGCCGCCGGGGCCTTCCATGCCGTAGATGCACAGGTAGGCGCCGCCGATGCCGACGGAGTTCTCCGCGGTCCAGGTGCGGGCCGGGTTGTACTTGGTGGTCACCAGGCGGTGTCGCGGGTCGAGCGGGGTGGCCACGGGGGCGCCGAGGTAGACGTCCCCGAGGCCGAGCACCAGGTAGGAGGCGTCGAAGACCGTGCGGTGGACATCGTCGGCGGTCTCCAGGCCGTTGACACGGCGGATGAACTCGATGTTCCACGGGCACCACGGAGCGTCGTCGCGCACTCCGGCCATGTACCGCTCGATGGCGAGGCGAGTCGCCGGATCGTCCCAGCTGAGCGGCAGCCGCACCGTGCGGGAGGGGACCACCAGCTCGTTGGTGGGCGGGACCTCCTCCTCCAGCTCGCGCAGCAGCGCGGTGAGGTCACGGGCCTTCAGCCGGCGGGCGTCGGTGTGGATCTGCAGTGACCGGATGCCCGGGGTGACGTCGACGATGCCGTCGGGCGCGTGCGCGGCCAGGGTCTCCTGGAGGGCGTGCACCCGCATCCGCAGGCCGAGGTCGAGCACCATGGGGCCGTACTCGACGAGGACGTTGTCGTCTCCGTCCCGACGGTAGGTGACGCAGGGCCGGGCGTCGGTGGCCTCCAGGCGGCCCAGTACGCCGTCGTCGCCGTCTCCGCCGGTGCTGATCAGCGCGGGCGAGGCGCGGCGGGCGTCGAGGGCGGCCGCATCGGCCTCCTTGACCGGTACGAACCGAAGGGTGTCGCCGGGGCGGAGCTGGCCGAGCTTCCACAGTTCACCGCTGGCCACGACCGCGGGGCAGACGAACCCGCCCAGGGACGGCCCGTCGGGGCCCAGGATGATCGGCGTGTCGCCGGTGAAGTCCAGAGCGCCCACCGCGTACGGCGTGTCGTGGATGTTGGAGGGGTGCAGCCCTGCCTCGCCGCCGTCCTGGCGGGCCCACCGCGGTTTGGGGCCGATCAGGCGGATGCCGGTGCGCGCCGAGTTGTGGTGCACCGTGTAGTCGGTGGTGTAGAGGGTGTCGATGTCCTCGCGGGTGAAGAACTCCGGTGCCGCGTGCGGCCCTTCGGTGACACCGATCCGCCAGTGCGAGGTGATCGCGGGACGCCTCTCGGGCGGGGTCGGGCCACCGGTGCCGGCTTTGGGGGCCGCGGGCCGCAGCACGTCTCCGGCGAGCAGCGCCCGGCCGCCATGCCCGCCGAAGCCACCGAGGGTGAACGTCGAGGCGCTGCCCAGGTATTCGGGCACGTCGATGCCGCCCCGGACGGCCACGTAGCTGCGCAGGCCGGGCCCCTGTGCGGTACCGAGGGCCAGGGTGGCGCCGGCCGGGACCGGAACCGGCTCCCACGGGGCCGCCACGGTGCCGTCCACGGCGACCGGGACGGGGGCGCCGGTGACGGCGACCACGGTGGCGGCGGAGAAGCGCAGGGTCAGGCCGCCCGCGGTGACCTCGAACGCGGGAGTCTCGGCCGGGTTGCCGACGGCCAGGTTGGCCTCGGCGAAGGAGACGGGGTCGAAAGGACCGCTCGGCGGCACGCCCACGTGCCAGTAGCCGAGCCGGCCGGGCAGGTCCTGGACAGTGGTCATCGCTCCCGGCACCAGGACGTCGATGCGTGGCTCGGGGTCGGCGGTGGCGGCGAGCGTGCTGGTGCTGTGCACGGCCTCGCGCACCTCTCGTCGCACGGTCAGCGAGCGCAGCAGACCCAGGTTGGTGACGATGCCGTCGACCCGGCTCGCGCCCAGGGCCTCGCCGAGCACGTCGAACGCGGCGTCGCGGGTGGCGCCGCGGGCGATCACCTTGGCGAGCGTGGGGTCGTAGTACGGCGAGATCTCCAGGCCGGTCTCGGCGAAACCGTCGACCCGGACACCGGGCAATTCGTCGGTGCCCTGGCCGGGGAAGAGCGCCCGGGTGATCAGGCCCGAGGAGGGCATCGAGTCCTTGCCGGGGTCCTCGGCGTAGACCCGGGCCTGAACGGCGTGTCCGGTGGGCGTCCACTCCCGCTCGAACACCGCGTCGTCGACCCGGCCGTCGCGGGCCAGGGTAAGCATGAGCTCGACGAGGTCGACGCCGTACGCCTCCTCGGTCACCGGGTGCTCGACCTGGAGCCGGGTGTTGGCCTCGAGGAAGGCGGCCTCCTCGCGCACCGGGTCGTAGACGAACTCCACGGTCCCCGCGCCGCGGTAGCCGACCGATGCAAGCAGTCGGCGCGACGAGTCGTGCAGCAGTGCGCGGACGCGGTCGGGCAGGGCGGGGGCCGGCGCCTCCTCGATCACCTTCTGGTTGCGGCGCTGCAGTGAGCAGTCACGGTCGCCGAGGACGGCGATCCGACCGCTGCCGTCGCCGAAGACCTGCACCTCGACGTGGCGGGCCGGGCGCACCAGGCGCTCCAGGAACACTCCGGCCGATCCGAAGTGGGCCTCGGCGAGCGCGGCCACGCGGGCGAAGGCCTCACGCACCTCGTCGGTGGTGGCGCAGGCCTGCATGCCGATGCCGCCGCCACCACCGGTGGCCTTGAGCATCACGGGCAGCCCGATCGACCCGGCCGCGGTGACGGCTTCCTCGGCGCTCGCGAGAAGTTCCGTCCCGGCCAACAGCGGCACCCCGGCCGCCTTGGCCAGAGCGCGGGCGGTGTGCTTTTCCCCGAAGGCGGTGATCTGGTCGGCGGTCGGGCCCGCGAAACGCAGCCCGGCCTCCTCGACGGCGCGGGCGAAGGCGGCGTTCTCGGAGAGGAAACCGTAGCCCGGGTGGATGATTCCGGCGCCATGGTCATGTGCGGCCTCGATGATCGCGTCGCCGCGCAGATACGAGTCGCGGGCGGGCGCCGGACCGAGGCGGACCGCGTGGTCGGCCTCGCGTACGTGCGGAGCGGCCCGGTCGGCGTCGGAGAAGACGGCGACGGTGGCCAGGCCCATCCGGTTGGCCGTGCGGATGACACGGCGGGCTATCTCACCGCGGTTGGCGACGAGAACAGTGGCGGGGCGGGTCACGCGGCGTCCTCCGGGGTGGTCGTGTCCTGCGCGGACGGCGGCCTGGCGTCGTCGCGGCTCGCGGGGCCGCACGGGTCCACGACGATCATCCGCAGCGGGGTCGGATTGAAGTCGTTGCACGGGTTGTTCATCTGCGGGCAGTTGGACACCATCACCAGAACGTCCGTCTCGGCACGCACCGCGACCCGGCGGCCGGGTGCCGACATACCGTCCACGATGCCCAGCGCGCCGTCGGCCTCGACGGGCACGTTCATGAACCAGTTGAGGTTGGAGACGAGGTCCCGCACCCCGAGGCCGCGCCGGGACGCCTCAGCGAGGAAGTTCTCGCGGCAGCCATGATGGAACATCACGTGGTGGCCGTAGCGTAGGGAGTTGGACTCCTTGCCGCAGGCTCCCCCAATGGTGTCCTGGCGGTCGATCTCGTTGCCGACGACGGTCATCAGCGGGCGGCCCTCACTGCTGCGCAGAACAGTGCCGGTGCGCACATAGGCGTTGCCCTGCCAGGCCAAGGTGTCGGGGACGCTGTAGCGCTCCTCGGGGTCGTCGGCGTCGTAGAGCAGGCAGTCGGCGGACTGGTTGCCGCCGACATCGACGATCGTCAGCACGTGCCCCGCGGTCACCACCGTCGACCAGGGCGCGTTGGGTGCCACGTTCTCGTCCAGGACGACGGCGCCCTCGACCAGGCTCGCTCCCCAGTCCAGGACGGAGCCCTCGGCATACACGGCGCCGACAGGGACGGTTGAGGCGACGGTGCCGCCCGAGGCACTGGGGTAGGTGATCACGGTGTTCTCGGCCTGATGGGTCGCCATGTCACAGCCCCCGGGCTTCGCAGTAGTCGACGGTGTTGAGGTACGCCCGGTGCAGCTCGGGTGTTGCGGTGAACCGCGGGTCGTCGGGGCCGGTCGCGGTGCCGCGCCAGGCGTGCACCCGCAGTGGCCCCACGACGTAGTCCGGGCGCGGGTCCAGCGGATGGGCGACGTTGGCGACCAGCACCAAGAGGGGCATTTCCGCGACGAGTTCGACATGCGCGTCCGGTCCCGCGCTGCCCCGCCAGGCGAGGGTGCCGTCCGTCTCGACACGTACCCCCTGGAAGAAGGACACACTGGGCGGCAGATCGCGCCGGCTCAGGCCGTGTTTGGCGGCTGCTTTGACGAAGAGTCCGCGGCCTGACGGGGACGGTCCCTCGGGCCGGGCGTCACCGTACTTGCGCTCGTTCCAGGCGTCCGTGGTGGTGCCGCAGAAGGCGTCGTGCCGACCGGAGGAGTCGCCGGTGACGACGGCCATGACCCGGCCGTCGCCGGACAACAGCGGGTGGTCCTCGCCCAGGTAGGCCTGCCAGGGGATCTTCTGTGTATCGGCGACGTTGAGCCGCTCCACCGGTTCCAGAGCGTTGAAGAGCAGCAGATGGGCGCAGGCCTCACCGGTCGGGTCGTCGAAACGCAGCCGGGTACCACGGGCGAGAACCTTGTGGGTGTAGCCGCCGGGTGCGACCGTCTCCGCCCACACAAGGGTGGCCGGGTCCACTCCCGGCGGGCAGTACGGGCCGGCGGACGCCGGAAGATACGGCGTCCACTGGCCGGTCTGCCCGCCCTGGGCACGCGCGTCGTCCCGGGCGCTGCGGACGCTGTCGGTCAGGTGCAGATCACGGACGCCGGCAGGAGCCCTCCCAGAGGGCTGCTGCTCGCGGGCGTTCCCCGTGGGGTGTGCGGTGAAGTGCCGGCCGTGCGGTGTGATGGCCGTCGGCCCTTCGGTCGTGGACATGGGTGTGTCGTCGTCCCTTCGTCGGTGCGGCGTCAGCGCGTCCGGTGGTGCGGGGCGGGGCGGGCCGCCAAGCCGTCAGGCGGGCTCGGCGACCGCCTCGGCAATCGGCTCGATGTGTGTGTGGGGTACGTGCCTCAGCTCGATCCGGCGGTGCAGCCGGCGGGCGAGGAAGTAGCCGGCACCGACGGCGAGGCTGAGCCCGATGAAGAGCAGGGCGCTCCATTGCAACCACCAGGTGCCCTGGGTGAGGTCGTAGATCTCTGTGCGTGGCCACAGCAGGTTGACCGTCATGCCGACCTGGAAGAGAACGGCGAGCGCGTTGACGACGATTCCCCAGCGTCCCAGCGAGAACAGCGGTCGGCCCGTCTCGTCGACGCCGTCCGGGAGGCGGCCGGTGTCCCGGCGCCGGAGCCGGGCGACCAGCAGCGGCAGCGTCACGCCCAGGTAGGCCAGGTAGAGCATCGCGATGCAGAGGCTGGACAGTGCGGTGAAGATCGCCGACTGGCGGACGTTCACCAGGAGCGCGATCGCGGCGCCCACTCCCACCACGACCGACGTGATGATCGGCGCACCGGTGCGGGCCGAGACCTTCCCGAGGTGCCGGTGGAAAGGCAGGGCGCCCTCACGCGCCATGGAGTAGATCATTCGGGCGCCTGACGTCTGCACGGCCAGGGTGCAGGCGAACACCGCGACCGCGACGCAGCACAGCAACAGCCGTCCCAGAACACCTCCGAGCCGGTCGGTGAGTACCCAGGAAAGACCGCCGGCGGCCAGGTTGCCGTCGGTCAGGCTGCTCGCCGCCAACAGCCCTGCGAGGATCAGCAGCGCGCCACCGACGCCCGAAATGATCAGTGCCCGCAGGATGGTGCGGGGAGTGGTCCGGCGTGGGCTGTGCGTCTCCTCCGCCAGTTCGCCCGCAGAGTCGAAGCCGACCATGACGTAAGCCGCCATCAGTGAAGACGCGAGGAAGGCACCGAAGTAGCCGCCGTCGCCGGCCGCGCCGGTGGCGTGAGCCACGACCTGCGGGCCCCGCTCGGGCAGGAAGAAGAGCACCAGCACCAGTGCGATCACACCGACGATCTCGACCGTGACGCCGACGCTGGTGGCGGCGGCCATTTGACGGATGCCGAGGATGTTCACCACTGTCGTGACGACCAACAGGAGGCAGCCCAGGAGAACCGCGTTCTGGGCCCCGGTCGGTGAGGCGACTGACGGATCGGCGTGCGGTCCGCCGATGATCTGAAAGCCTGTCCAGATGCCCGGCAGCACCGCCTGCGCGGCGATCGCGGCTGCCGCGACGGTGAGGATCTGCCCAATGATCATGATCCAGCCGGTGAACCAGCCGACCGTGGTGCCGGCCAGCCGGCTCGACCACTGGTAGATCGCCCCGGAAATGGGCCAGCGAGCCGCCAGTTCGGCGAAGCAGAGCGCGACCAGCAACTGACCCGCGAAAACCAGCGGCCAGGTCCAGAAGAACGCCGCACCGCCGAGGCCGAAGCCAAGGCCGAAGAGCTGGAAGACGGTGGTGAGTATGGACACGAAAGAGAATCCCGCGGCGAATGAGGCGAAGCTGCCCATTCCGCGGCGCAGTTCCTGGTGGTAGCCGATGGGAACGGGACCGGTCGTGACGTCGCCGGCAGGGCGTGGCCCAGGGGTGAGCTCTGATCGATTCATCACCGCACCTCCGATCGATGGTTACCTGTCGGCTGACAGGTATTGCGATGGTGGGGCGAAGCGGTCTCGCGGCCGAGTCACGGGGGTTAACGCCGTGTAACCAGTGCCTCTCATGCGGGACTTACCGGTTTCGCTGCAGCTGTACGGTCCCCGCTCCTTCGCCCCAGGCTTTGCGGGAACCACGGGCGACGACAGGCGGGACGAACGGTGCCCAGTGAGGTCGGGGCAGCCTTCGCTTGTGCCGTGCGCACAGCAAGGCAGCGCACTTGACGCAAAGCCGGCCACAGGCCAAGGCCGAACGCGCTACTGACCCCTGAGTCCGCGCCACGAACGCAATCACCGCAACTACCTGCTCTTCCTCGACCCTGCCGGCCGCCTGTGGTGGCCGCTTGAGCGTCGACGCAACGGTGTCCAGGTCGTATGGCTTGCCGGTGCCGTTGGTGACGGTGGAGGTGACGCGGAAAGGTGTCCGGTCGGCGTCGGGCCTGTCGCCGTACTCGCCAACCGGCAACGGTGCGGGCTCCGCAGAGAACTGGTACAAGCTTTGCGCACACCCTCCGCTCGGAGAACTACGCTCTCCGAGCACACACTCGCCACCGCGCACGCCACCATGAACACCCCACCGCCACCGTGCAAATCGACGCACTCGTCACCCCCGGACGGCGATCCGATCGCGTCTTGGAAGGACCGGGATCGCGATGCTGTGGCCCGGCTCCAGCACCAGATGAACCGGCGTGGACCCCATCGGCTCGGAGTCGGCCGACGGCCCCTTGCCGACGTACACACTGGGCTCCGGGCAACCGTCGAAGGCGCAAGGCTTCGATCCCTTGGCCGCGGCGCTGAGCGTCGCCGTCGGCGCGTTGCGCGGCCTGCCCGACGATGCCGCTGGAGCGGCAACCGACATCACCGCGTTCGCCGGCTTTCCGCCGGCGCAGTGCCTTCCATCGGCGGCTCGCACGGCCTCTCTTGCCAGTTCGCAGCCCACCTCGTCACCGCGGCCGCCAGCAAGCCACAGCCCACCGCCGGGGGCGTCGCCCTCCGCGGAGCACGTGACTGGTCTACACCCTTGACTGGTACAGACCAAAGCGGTTGAGTGTGCCTCCACACCCCCCACCACAGCCGCGCCCACGCCGTGACGGTCCGAACCGGCACGTGCGCAGCAAGGCCCGGATACACGCTGCCTTGTTCGGGTGCGGCCGTGCTCCGCAAAGGAGTTGATCCTGTGTCGAGGCGCCGCATCTCCGCCGTGGTCACCGCACTCGTCCTCGGAAGCACCGTGCCGGTCCTGCTGCCGACCGCGGACGCGTCCGCCGCCGCGTGTTCGAGCTATCCGAGCTGGGTCGCCGGAAGGCCGTACACCACCGGCGACATCGTGCGTTACAGCGACGGCGAGACCTACATCGCCGAACATGACAACCCGGGCTACGACCCGACCATCAGCACCTGGTACTGGGAGCCCTACGCTTGCGACAGCGGCCCCGGGGCCCCCGTCGGCACCTTCGTGGTGAGCGAGGCCCAGTTCAACCAGATGTTCCCGAACCGGAATTCCTTCTACACGTACAGCGGCCTCACCGCCGCTCTCAGCGCCTACCCCGCCTTCGCGAACACCGGCAGCGACACGGTCAGGAAGCAGGAGGCCGCGGCCTTCCTCGCCAACGTCAACCACGAGACCGGCGGTCTGGTGTACGTCGTCGAGCAGAACACGGCCAACTACCCGCACTACTGCGACTGGAGCCGGCCGTACGGCTGCCCGGCCGGCCAGGCGGCCTACTACGGGCGGGGCCCCATCCAGCTGAGCTGGAACTTCAACTACAAGGCCGCGGGCGACGCGCTCGGCATCGACCTCCTCAACAACCCGTGGCTGGTGCAGAACGACGCCGCGGTGGCCTGGAAGACGGCCCTGTGGTATTGGAACACCCAGACCGGGCCCGGCACCATGACGCCCCACAACGCCATGGTCAACAGCGCCGGCTTCGGCCAGACAATCCGTAGCATCAACGGCTCCCTCGAGTGCGACGGCAAGAACCCGGCGCAGGTGCAGAGCCGCGTGGACGCCTACCAGCGGTTCACGCAGATCCTCGGGACGTCGCCCGGCGGCAATCTCTACTGCTGATCGGGGTATCCGAGTTCGTGAAGTCAAGGCGGCGGCTCACCGGGCGTGTACGGGACTGCGCCGACGACCTGGGAAACGATCACCCCGTACGTCGGGGGCACCAGAAAGCTCGGCGTCCCGCCCGTCCACCCCACGACGTCGACACCAGGATGTTCGCGCAGCCAACACTCCAGGGTGGCCGCCTCGCGGTCGGGCAGGACCGCGAGGCGTCGGCCGGTCTCGGCATCCGTGATGGCCGTGGCGTAGCGATGGCGGCGGCGCAGAGCGAAATCGTCCACGCCGATCACCCGCGGGACCGTCTGCTGCGGCAGCGGCAGGCGCCGTAGATGGCGCAGCGCGGTGTTGCGGGACACCGGCACGCCGAGGAAGCCGGCGAGGCGTGCGGCCGCCCGGCCGCATGACTCCCGCGCCACCTGGGATATCTGCCGGGCAAGCCACACCGTGCGGCGCTGGTGGCGCTCCAGCAGCCCGGGAATCTGCTCCCGGCAGGTCTGCCGTCGGGCAACCCTGGGTCGGACAGACCAGCCGCCGTACGCGCAGGTGGACGACGATCTGGCGGCCGTCGACCGGCAGGTCGTCACTGTCCGGTGGTGATACCCGTGCACCCTTCGCCGTCGGAGTCCCGCACACCGGACACGGCACGGCTACATCCCGAGTGCGGGCCGTGATCAGCACCGTGCCGCCGCCCTCCGCCACGTCCTCAACGACCAGCGCCGACAGCCCGGAAAACACTGTCCCTATAAGGGAGTTGATATCCATCACAAGATCGTGACCACTGACGGCTACTCGACGGAACCACCGACTACGGGCCAGAGCCGCTCGTTTGGCAGACCCGCACCAGGAGGCGGCCGCCTCACCTTGCTGCTCCGACAGATGGCCGGCCGCAAGCTGGCGAACCCCACCCGCTCCGACACCGTCAGGCGACACCAGGATCGGTTGAATACGTACGGACCGCCGTCTCAGTCCTTCAGCGGCAGGCCCGGTAGGGCGGCGTCATTGGCCCACGGGGCGAGATCGGTCGGCAGCCTGGCTATGAGGGCGGTGAGCCGTTCGATCGCGCGGACGGCATCGAGGTCGTAGTCGGCCGACTGATCCCCGGTTCCGCCGTCCTGTGTGTCGGCCGGCTGGTCCCTGAGCACGGTGAGGACGTCCCGCCCCTGGATCGACCACTCCTTCGTCTCCGCGGCCAGCATCGCCTCAATGGTCTCCTTGGTGACCAGTGCCTCGGCGAAGTCCGGCCGCAGGGTTTCGACTTCGAGGGTGTATCGAGCGCGCCGGCCGCCCCTGCCGCGCAGCGCGACCCGAACGGACGGGAAAGCGGTGTCCAGGTGCACGGCACAGACGGTCACATGACGCTGCTGCCACGCCCGGAAGGGTGTGAAGGGTTCGGGCTCGAAGGCGTCCGCGATCGTGAATCTCACGCCTCCATGAGTGCCGGACATCACGGCGAAGTGGTCGCGGAGTCCGGCCGGGGGCGGGCTGTTCAAGACCTCGGCCGGGGTGGTGGGCAGTCGTTGCAGGGGGGCGGGCTTCCAGCGCCCGGCGAGAGCCGGCAGGCGGTCTCGGAAGGCCCAGCCACGAGCTCGCGCGAACGTGCCGCGCTCGGCGACGGCGACGGCTTTGGCCGGGCGTCGCCGGAAGTCCGGCACCGCGTAGTAGACGGCGGTCAGTGCGCCGTACTCGGCCACGGCGACCAGCCAGTGCACCCATTGCAGGGTCCAGCCGGCGCCGAAGAGACCGGCTGCCGCCACGAAGTGCGGCGAGAAGCACTGCAGAGGTGTGCCGCCTGTCCGATGCCGGGAGGTCCACATGGTGTCATCGCCTCCCGGCAGCTGGTCCGGGGCCGGTGCGCGGTTGAGGGACACGGCCGCCACGAAGTTGACCAGGCCGAGTACCAGGGCGATCGGAACGGCGGCGAGGCAGGCGGTCGCCCAGTCGCCTCCTCCCGCGTCGACAATGCGGAACCAGATGGCCACCAGGGCGCCCAACAGCGCGATGGGCAGACACCCCAGACCCGAGTACGCAACCATCGTTCCCCCTTCAGGCCGGATGTCCAGGACATCGGCGTGGTGATCAACCGGAATCGCCTGCTCGGTGCTCCGAATAGGGCTCTTACTCGCTACGATCGCTGCTTGCGCCGTGCCGACACCAGACCGATCAGTCCGGTTATCGTGAGAGGGGCCGCGGCGAGGGTGACGACCGGTGCTCCGCCGACGAGGCCGACGGCGTTGCCGAGGGTCCCGATGAGGACCAGTGCTCGCCATCCGGCGAGGTTGCCGCCTGTCTGTTCCTGCGCCATGTCGCTGCCTCCGTCTTATCGGATCCGATGGAGCGGCAACGTACTTCGCCACCGATCCGTCGCTCTGCGCGCAGACCTCCCCCAGGTGACATCAGGGCAGGTCGGACCGGGCGGGAGAACGGTACGAGAAGTCCCCGGACCGGGCCGGAGCGGGGACCCGGAACCGGTTCCCCAAATCGGGCGTTCCGCCTAGAGTTCCTGGGATGGAAGAGCCGGAGCCCCCGGAGTCGCCGAGAGCGGCGTTCGCCGCTGCGCTGACGCGACTTCGGCGCAAAGTGCCGGATCTGTCGGACGAGGTGCTGGCCCGGCGAGCGAGCCGTACGACGCTGCCGTCCGGGCGCCGCGTCAGCATCAATGCCCGCCGTCTCGGTGAGTGGCTGAGCGGGCGGTCGGTGCCCCGTGACTTCCATGCCGTGGTCGCTCTCGTGCGCGCGGTCGAGTCGGGCCCCGCTGATCCGCGGTTCTCGATCGCCGGTTGGGAGCGGCTGTGGCGCGCGGCGTACGAGGACCGCGCCCCTGCGGTGCCCGCGCCGCGTATCGCCGCCGACCGGCCTGGGGGCACTGCGGACGAGGTGGTCATCGGTCGACCGCCGAGCGATGCCGCCTCGTTGCGGAAGCGGGTGGCCCTGTCGAGTGCGATCGACGTGGCGCTGTGGGACGACGCGGTCCGGGAGGTCGTCCTCACGGGGGCGGGCGGAGTGGGGAAGTCGCAACTCGCCGCAGCCGCCTTCCACCGGTTCCGGCAGCCCGGCGGGGTACGGGTGTGGGTGCCCGCCTCATCACGCCAGTCCGTGTTCACGGCGTACGCGCGCGCGTGGCGTGTGGTCGCGGGCGGGGAAGGCGGAAGCGGATGGGACGACGAGACCCAGGCCGACCTCTTCGTGGCCTGGCTGCGTACGACGACGCGGCCATGGCTCGTGGTGCTGGACGACGTCGACGAGCCTGCGGATTTGCGGGGCATCCGGCCGGTCGGGGAACACGGCAAGAGCATGGTGACGACCCGTCGGCGGGACGCGGCGGTGATCCGTTCGTCCTCCCGGATCGTGCAGGTCGGAACCTTCGCGCCCAAGGAGGCCGTCGACTACCTCCGTTCACGGCTCGCGGCCGACGCCGGCGGGGACGACGAAGGGGAGCTGCACGCGTTGGCGGGCAGGCTCGGACACTTCCCCCTCGCACTGTCCCAGGCGGCGGCGTTCCTCATCGACACCGGCATACCTCTGACCACGTACCGTCAACTCCTGGAGGACCAACGGCAGACACTCTCCGATCTGCTGCCGGCGACCTCCCCTGCCGACGAACACGGCGAAACGGTGGCCACCGCCTGGCGGCTCGCCCTGGACCGGGCAGAAACTCTCGCGCCCTCCGGAAGCGCCAGGGCCACCCTGGAACTCCTGTCGATGCTCGCACCGGAGGGCATCACGGAGGCGGTGTTGCACACGATGGCGGCCCGCCGGTGGATCGTGCAAGGCGCGGACGACCACAGCGTCACAGGCCGCGGCCCGGCACAGCCCGGCGAACGGGCCGTGCTCCTCTCGCTGCGCGCTCTGCACCGGCTCAGCCTGGTGACGCACGACCCGTCCCGCACACCTGCCTCGATCGAGGTACACGCCCTTGTACAGCGTGCGGCACGCGAGAGCGTGCCGGAGCAGGTCCGACCGCGTCTCGCCGTGGCAGCAGCCGACGCGGTCGAGGAGCTCTGGTCGTCCACGGCGGAGTACGCATACGAGCCTGAGACGGAGGCAGCCCTGTACCGCAGCGTCGAAGTCCTGCGCAGGACGACGGGCGGTGACCTGCTGTGGGACGGGCGCCTGCACCCTGTCCTGCGCCGCATAGGCCCCTATCTGACCGGCCTCGGCCGTGACGCGGCGGCGCGGGACGTCTGCCAGGAGTTGCTGGAGCTGGCGCGGTCCCGCCTCGGAGACGACCACCGCGATGTCCTGTACCTGCGCTGCCGGGTCGCCCTGGCCGTCGGCGAGCTGGGGGAGGCGGCGTCGACCCGCATATCGCTGGAGCACATCCGGCGGGAAGCCGAGCGGATCCTGGGCCCGAGGGATCCGGACACTCTGACGATACGGCAGCACGAGGCCCGCTTCCGAATGGAAGAGGGTGCGGTGGCCGCCGCCCTGCGCGACTTCACCGAACTCGCCGACCAGGCAGCGGACGGACTCGGCCCGGGCCATGCCCTGGTGATCGACGCGCGAAGCCACGCCGCTCTCTGCCGTGGTCTGGCCGGCGACGCCGTCGGCGCGCGGGACGCCTGCGCCGCCCTTGTCGAGATGCTGGAACAGCGGCACGGCCCCGGACATCCGCTCACGCTGAGCGTCCTCGCCGATCTGGGCAGGTGGACAGGCGAGGCGGGCGACTCACATGCGGCGGTCGACATCTACCTTCGGGCGGTGACACAGCTGGAGTCCGCCGTCGGCCGCCTCCATCGGGACACCCTCATCGCCCGGCACAACCTCGCCTACTGGCGAGGACTGGCGGGCGAACGTGAGCTCGCGGTCGAGGAGTTCACCGCCGCCGCCGAGGACGCGGAGCTCGCGCTCGGCGCCGACCATCCGACCACTCTCACCTACCGCGTCAACCTGAGCTTCTGGCGCGGCCTCGCCGGCGAGCCGACCACGGCGCTCGCGGAGTTGGCCGAACTCCAACCCGCCGTCGACAGCGTGCTCGGTGCCGACCACCCACGTGCGCTGCGGACCCGTCAGCAACGCGCCGAGCTCCTGGAACTCTCGGGCGACAGCGGTGGGGCGGCCGCCCTCCTCACCTCGCTGCTGGCCGACATGATCCGTGTCCAGGGCAGCGACCACCCGCGTACACGCGAGGCCGCGGAGGCGCTGGCCCGCTGCGGCGAGCACGAGGCCCGGTGAGGTTCGTCGGTCTCCGTCAAGTCCTCGCATCCGCCCCGCGGAGGCGGCGACGGGTCGGCTGGCGCGAACGAGCAGGCGACTACCAACCGCAGATGAGGTTGCCGACCGGTGAATTGCTGGAGCGTTGCACCGAGCGATTCGGCGCGGGTTCAGGCGTCGGAGGAGCCGGTGAATCAGACCGGGTACTCCACGAGGGGCCGGACTCTTCCTTGCCTCAGTGCCAGCGTCAGCCGCGATGACGACCCGCACAGCCGCGCCACGCAACGTTCTGGGGCGGCTCCCCGCCGGCTACCCCCGCGGATCCTTGGCCGCCAACGAATACGCCGCCGCCTATCGGCTCGGCCAAAAGCCGTTCTGAGTCGGAACCGGGTGCGCCGTGTCGGCGTCTCTGGCGCCGCAAGTGGACAGCATCGTCGGCACCGACTATCTGGGGGAGCATCCGCGATGACCTGGAGAACCTGGAGAGCACTTATCGCGAGTCTGGCCGTACTCATCGGCCTGACCGCCGCCGGAGCGTCACCCGCCTTCGCCGGCATTGATGGGCGGGATCCCTGGATCGACCAGCACTGCGGCATAGACACCATCGGGAGCGGTACGACGACCATCGCCGTACCCGTGGATCGGCTCAGCCTGAATTTCGAAGCCATCGGACACGACCCCGCCGGATCCAAGATCACCGTCGTCTACACCATCCCCGGCACCAGCAAGCACGGCACCCTCTTCGGCCAGTACGACCCCGTCAGGGGCAACGCCACCTTCAACTACACGATCGGCTCCCCGCCCGCCGACTCGACGTTGAGCATCAGTTTCGAGATCGCCTGGCCCGACGGCACCTACTACAGCAACACGCTGACGCGTCCCCTGCTCCACTGCACGCGGGACAACACGAGCGAGGTCGACAAAAGGTGGTGGCCAGACCTCGCCCGCACCACCGTCTTCCAGCAGTGCACTACCGTCGGCACATGGCCGTTCTCCGTCCGTGCGGTGGACGTGACCGTGCACCTCTCGCACGACGATCCCGGCTTCGCGGGGCTGCCGGTCTGGACCGACTACTGGATCCCCGGCAAGAAGGGCTACACCTCGGGAGCGTCCGGCACCGCCGATTCCACCGGTGACACGTGGCAGACGTTCAGGCTGGTCGCCCCGCCCACCGGCGCCGAACTCGACATCCTGTCGAGCTTCAGGGACCCCTCCACCCGCACCTACCCCGTGCACACCTGGGTCCCGATCGCCTGCTGAACGCACGGAGTCCGGGGCTCTCCTCATCACCGCAATGTGGTCTTCTGCCGCCCCGGTGAGCGCCGCCGGTATTCCTGACTCCGATGAACGTCCCTGCGCTACCTGGGTGGCACGGAACCCTGCCGGATACGAGAAGACGGCCCCGCACTCTCCACGAGGAACGTGGAGAGTGCGGGGCCGTCTTCTCGCTGGGCGCGGTGATGCACGACTTCGCCGAGTGCGTCGAGCTGTTCGGCAAGGAGCAGAAGGACTCGTCTTTGTACTACTTCAACCTGACGCCGCCGGTAGTGCGGGCGTGCCGTTGGGGGTGCGGGGTAGAGCTCGGTCATGCTGCGCCGTCCTCTGCGTGTGAGGCAGGATGAAGGGTGCTGGGCTGGCCATCGCACGCAGCACCCCCAGAGGATGTGGAGGCAACCCCGCCCCTCACCCGGCGGGCCGGTGGGTGTGCGAGGCGAGGAGTCGGGCCGCACCTCGCTCTTGCAAATCCCGCTGTCCGCGCCAAGGGCCTTGCCCAGTTCACCGGCCGAGCGGGTGGACACTTCGTGGACGTATGCGGATGATCCGGTGGACGCGGGCCGGAGTGAGATCGTGCGTGCGGCCGGGGTGCTCGTGACGAAGGGCAGGTCCTCGGCCACACCGGGCTGGCAACGGTCTCCAGGTCACCGGTGGCCGCGTCGTGGACCGCGACAGGGCGGGGCGTGTCGTTGATGACGGATCGGATGGGAACACCGCGTTCCGCCTGCAGTTCGGCCCATGACGTCCGGGCCCGTTCATGCATGATGACGGGATGAACCACAGCGACCAGCGCTTCCACGTCATCGTGCTGTCGAACTTCGCGAAGGGCTTCGACAAGTACGCGTTCGCTTACGACAAGGCAGGGATTCCGGAGAGTACCTATCCCGACCGGTTCCACCTGCTGACCCGTGCGGAGTTGGGAATCGGCATCGGCAAGGCGCGACGCTTGCTGGACCGTCTGGCCATTGAGGGCGACCAACTGCTGGTGCTGGAAACCATGGTGAACCCCGACAGGCTGGTGCCCAACGTGTCGACCGGCCTCGGCATGGAACTGCACGAGGCTCGTATCCGGTTGTCAGCCGTCCACGAGCTCGATCAAGTGGGCGACGAGTTCACTCTGCGCCCGACGACTGTCGAGGATGCGATGGCGGCCTCCCTGCACCTGCACGGATCGGCACTGCGTCGCTACGCCGACCTGCGGCCGCGTTCGGTTTCGCTTCTGCCGGTCGCCTCCGCCTGCCAAGCCCGGTGTTCGTTCTGCTTCTCCGCGGCTTCGATCTCCAGCGACCAAGCGCCGGCACGGGTCCCGTGGGAGGCGGTCGTCCACTGGCTGGAGCGCGCCCGTGCGGCGGGTGCCGAGCGTGCAGTGATCACCGGCGGCGGGGAGCCCACGCTCATACCGTTCGAACAGCAGCTGCGACTGGTGTCCGCCTGCTCGGCGGCCTTCCCGAAGGTCGTCCTGATCACCAACGCGCACACTCTGGCGAAAGGCCGGCACGCTGACCGGGCCGGCCGCCTCGCAGCCCTGAGCGCCGCAGGCCTGAGCGTGCTGGCGGTCTCCCGGCACCACCACGACGACGACGCCAACGAGCGGCTGATGATGCTGCGCACGCCGGTGAGCTCTGTCATCGACACCTGGCGCGTGGAACGTGACCGCTGGCCGGGGCTGCGGATGAGGCTGATCTGCGTGCTCCAGCACGGCGGCGTTGCCGACGCGGCCGGGGTCGCCGACTACCTTTCGTGGGCCGCGGCTCTCGGTGTCGAGGAAGTCTGCTTCAAAGAGCTCTACGTATCCACCAGCACCGAGTCGCTCTACTTCGACCGCGCCGCCAACGTCTGGAGCCGAGAGCACCAGGTTTCGCTGTCCATCGTCACCCGGTTCGCCGAGCAGTACGGCTTCGAACTGGCGAGCCGCCTGCCCTGGGGCGCGCCGGTCTACCACGGCAGCTGGGACGGACGGCCGATGCGGATCGCCGCTTACACCGAGCCCAGCCTGCTGTGGGAACGCACCAGCGGGATCGCACGCAGCTGGAACGTCATGGCCGACGGACGCTGCTACGCCTCCCTGGAAGACCGGGCCAGCGAGATCGTGCCGGAAGGTGCGGCGGCATGAGGTTCGAGGAGTTCCAGGAATTCCGGCAGCGGCAACTCAGTGCTTCCTCGTCGCTTCTGGACGCCGCCGAGACCAACGTGTACCGGGCGCTTGCTCCGATGCGACCGGAACCGCCGACCCACACGAGTACGGTGCACCGGTGCGATCTCGCCCGTGCCTGGCTGCGGCGCTTCGAGCTGCCGGAAGAGTGGTCCGGCCACGCCATGGTCTGTCGAGGGGTCCGGCACGGGCTCGGTGTGCTGTTCCACTGGCTGCGCACCGTGCAAGCGCGGTTGTGGCTGCCCAGCGACGTGTACCCGGTCTACTTCGAGCTGGCCCGCGCCGCGGGCCTGGCGCCCGGGTCCTACCCGACGCTACCGGCGCCGGTCCTGCCGAGGTCGTCGGCGGACCACCGGCCCGAATACCTGCTGCTCGCCAACCCCAGCAAGCCGCTCGGCCGATACCTGTCCGATGCCGAGTGCGCCGCGGTGATTTCGTGGTTGCGGGAATCACCACGCCGCTGCCTGCTGATCGACAGCGTCTACGACCTGGGGGCCACGTTCGCTGCCGGCACACGGCGATTGCTGGACACCGGTCGAGCGTTCCTGCTGCATTCGGTCACCAAGGGATGGCTGTGGCCACGCACGTTCGGCGTGGTCCTGCTGGGTCCGGCGCAAGCCGAATTGGCCGAAGCGTTCCGTGCGGATCCGCCGGAGCCTGCACAGCTGAGGCTCGCCGATGGCCTGCTGACCGAACACAGCGACGTGCCCTGGCAGGTCGTCGACGAACTGGCCGCACGGGCTGAACGACTGTTCGACCGGTTGCCCGACGAAGTGCTCGGGGCGATTCCCACGGCGAGCCGGACTTGTCCCGGCAACTACTTCTTCCCCGTTGAAATCCCGGCGGAGACACTCCAGCGCGAGTGCGGCGTACTCGCTATGCCGGTCAGCGTGTTCGGGAAGAGCAGCTGGTCCGGGTCCATCCTGACCAGCCTTGCCGACGCTTTCGGCCCGACGCCGGCGGTGGCACGGTGAAACCACTGAAGGATCTGGCCGCATACGCCGATGCGGTCTTCTACGATCAGGAGTTCACCGCGCACCCACGACATCCCCTTCTTCCTCGGCCAAGCGGTCCGAGCGGGCGATCCGGTCCTGGAGGTCGCCTGCGGAACCCGGGCGCATCACCCTGCCGATCGCGCGGGCGGGCGTAGATGTCACAGGGCTTGACATCACGCCCTCGATGCTTGCGCGCGCCCGTCAGCGGGCCGAGGACGAGCGGATCTCCGAGCCACCATCTGGCTCATAGTCCCTGTTCGTCCATCAGGCGCATCAGGTTCCGCTTGCGCTTCTGGGCAGTGCGCAGGGCGGTGACGTACACGGTGAACTCGTCCTCCGTTTCCAGGCATCGGTGGCAGTCCCGGATGCTCAGCAGCAGGCTGACGAGCTGCTCGTAGATTGCGTTGCCGGTCTGCTTGGTGAGCGGCTCGGCCAGGCGCAGGTAGACGCCGAGCGCGTCGGCGGGACGGTGGGCCCGCGCCTGGTCGGCGAGGGCAAGCCATTGCCGGTCGTGGGCTCCGGTTTGGGTGGCGGCCTGCCAGGCGGTGTCGACGTCCTTGTCGTCGAGCAGGGCATCGACCAGGATCGGGTCGCCGTTCCGGCCCTGTTGCCGCCGCTCCGCTTCGGCCCGCAGCAGGGTAAGGGCTCCTTCGCGCTCGGCCGGCCAGCAGTCCGCGGCTCGCGCGGCGGCGCGCAGTTGTTGGTACGCGGTCAGGGTGCGGCGGGCGCGGAAGTGGTCGCGGCGCACGGCGACGGCATCCGACAGACGGTCCGCCTGGGTGTAGCGGTCACAGAGGTAGTCGACGAGAGCAGTGTCGACGGCGGCGAGGTCCCGGGTCTCCCGGATGCCGCGTTCTGCCCAGCACAGGGCCTCGTCCGGGCGCCGGGCTGTGTCCAGCTCGCGGGCGATCACGAGGTGCGTGTGGCCGTTCGGTGAGAGGTCGGCCGCATGTATGGCGATCACCGCGTCGACATCGCCTCCCGCCTTGGCCAGACGCTCCATCAGGTGCTTTTCCGCCCAGCCGCGGCGGTTGCCCCGCCACGCCTCCACCGCCGACTTCCGCAGGACGGCCATTCCTTCTTCGCCGAGGACGTCCTCGTAATCGAGCGGATCAATGTCGGTCAGGTTGTCGTCGATGTCGCCGAGCGCATGGCCGACCAGCCAGCGCGCGAGCTGCTCGGGATCGGGGCGTGCCGCACGGCACGCGTCGAGGTGGGAGTCGGCGAGGTCTGCGCCGATCTGCCCCAACCAGCCGTCCGAGTCGTCGACGCTCTCCGCCGCCTGTGCCAGCAGCCGCATCGCCTCCCGCGCCAGGGTGATCGCATCAGCAGCCCGGCCGGAGCCGGTCAGCGCCCTGATCGCGGACACCGACAGCCCGGCCTGGTCGGCGTAGGCGCGGGCATCGGCGTACTCGACGTACCCGTACTGCGCGAAGGGTCCGACGTCGAGCAGGTCGCGGATACGGACCCGGACCGCAGCCAGGTCCCCGCGGACGCTCGCGGCCCGCAGTTCCAGGTGTCGACGCAACTGCCGGTCCTCGTCGATCTGTTCCCGCAGCAGAGCGAGCAACTCGTCCTTGGACAAGGCGAACAGCCATCCGTCCAGGTCCTGCGCACGCTCCCGGGCCGCCTCCCGCTGCCGGGGCAGGGACTCCCTCTGGGCAAGCACCCTCAGGCCCAGGGCGACCAGGTGCTTGCAGAAGTTACCCTCCAGGCCGTACGGGCAGTCGCATGCGCCGGTCACGCCGCCGGGCCCGTCCAGGGTCAGCTCCACCTCGTACCGTTCCGTGCCCTGAACGCTGGCAGTGATCCATCCGTCACCGACCTCGACTCCGGACACCGCATCCAGGTATCCGAGCGCGCGCTCGAAAGAACGGGCACCAGCCCACTTCTTGAGGTTGGCCTCGGTGAGACTGCTCATGGTCTTCGCCTACTCCACGTTACGCACTTGACAATCCGCCAGCCTAGGGCTGCCCGGATGTGCAGACCCACAAGTTCGGCTGCTCGACCGTCAATGCCGCCACCCCGCGAGACCCCGGGTTCATTGTCGAGGCCCCCCGCACGAGCCTCTTTCATGAGGTGTCGATGGACCGAGGCCATCGGATTCGCCGACGACGGGATCACGGCGTACCTGCGACCCGCAGAAATCCGGTGTCGGGCACCGACTCAGGGCTCGAATACGTGATCGCCCTCTGGAATGAGCGGCGGCGGTCGTGCACCATGATTCGGCTGCACGGTCCGCTTCCGCCTGGTGGAGCAGGGAGGCACAGCCGGCACGGTCCTCGTGCTCTTCCTGGAGTGGCGCAGGGCGATCGACGGGCGGGACCTGCACTGCCAGGCCGAGCTGGTCAGCCGGGACACCGAACGCAGGAAGAAGCCGACCGTGCTCTGGGACAAGGACCGCCGGCTCCGGCCGGACAGCGTGTGGCGGCGCGTCCGCCATGCCACCGTGTGCACGGCCGCTCTCGAACCGACGTTGGGAGCCTCCGTCTGCTCTTCCCGGTCGACGACCGTCTCCTCGCCGGGGCGGATCCGATCGTGCTCGCCAAGAAGCCCCGGGACCTCGTCCTCGGGTACATCGGCAACCAATACGACCGCGACGAGCACTTCGACCGCTTCTTCGCGCCGGCCGCCGCCCGCTTCGATCACGTGGTCGCGTACCGCTCCGGCAGCAAGGATTACCATCCCGCGTCGAGGCAGGCAGCAGCGAACGCATCAGCGCCTTCCACGCGCTGTCGCTGCCAGCCGCGCCGTTCGCGAGGGCCTCGCCGCTGCCGGCGATGCGGTTTGTCCTGAAGGACTTGGCCTACTTGTTGACCTTGTGTGCAAGGTCGAGTCGGTCAGTCTGTGGCCGCCGACTTCAGCATTTACCCGCACGCCGATCTCGCGGTACGCACGTGGGCTGCGCAGATCGACCCTGCCTGTCCCTGGTCGGCCAAGATCGACCAGGCCTTCGGCCCGCTGTGGACCGGCTGGGCCGGCACCGACCGCACCGCCCTGTCCTATGTCCAGCGGCATGGCTTGAACGTCGGCGTGCTCGACGTCGAGGCCCACGGCTTGGGCCTCGAAGAGCCCGGCTGGTCGCGCAGACGGACGGGGTGAGCGAGACCATGCCGATCTGCTATTCGGCTCGCAGCTACGACAGCTGTATGACTGAGCACGGGCGCAGCGGACACTGGGCCGAAATCCACCCCGCACCCCGTCTGTGGCCGCTTCAGTGGGCCGAGACCGGGCTGTGTCTGCTGCTCGCCTGCTCCCCCGCCGTCCTGCGCGTCTCACGCCGGCGACCGGCCTGACGCCGGCCAGCTTCAAATACGGCCGTGGGCCTTCTGCGCGCGGCGTGAGAGCGAATCGATGACGACGGCGAGCAGCAGGACCCCACCGGTGATCATGTACTCGGCAGCGGTCGGGACGCCCATCAATGCCACGCCTGAGGCGATCGACTGAATAACCAGCGCGCCGAGCAGTGCCGACCAGGTACTGCCCCGGCCTCCGAACAGGCTGGTTCCGCCTATGACGGCGGCGGCGATGGCGTTGATGAGGAGGTTGCCCGAGCCGGAGGTCTGGCTGGCCGAGGTCACCCGCGAGGCGAGGAACAACCCGCCGACTGCGGCCATGGTGCCGGAGATCGTGAAGACGGAGATCCTCACCCACGCGACCTTCAGACCTGCTTTGCGTGCGGCCTCCACACCCCCACCGAGCGCGTAGATGTCGCGCCCGTACAGGGTCCGCCGCAGAACGCATTCGAGGGCGACGACGACCAGGAGGAAGATGAGGAGGGCCAGCGGCAGTCCCTGGAAACGGTTGAGTACGTAGGCGGCGGCGAAGACGGCGACGGCGACCATTGCGGTGTGGAGGGCGATATCGCCAAGAGGTCGCGAGCCCAGTCCCAAGTTCCGCCGACACCTGGAGTCGCGGTAGGAGACGAGGAAATAAGCGGCCGTTCCAGCGGCGGCCAGGGTGTAGGCCACGGCCACATCATTGAAGTAGAAGCTCGTCAGTAAGGCCACCAGGCCCTCGTCGTCCAGGTTGATGGTTCCGGTCGAGCCCAGGATGTAGAGCATGAGCCCGTTCCAGCTCAGCAATCCGGCGAGCGTGGCGACGAAGCTGGGGACACCCACCTTGGCGACGAAGAATCCCTGGACGACTCCGGTCGCCGAGCCGGCGAGTATCGCGACGAGGGCGGCGACTCCTTCTGCCATGCCTAGGTTGACGTTCAGCACGGCGAACGCGGCAGCCGCCAGACCGCTCACCGAACCGACCGACAGGTCGATCTCCCCCAGCAGCAGCACGAACACGATACCGACCGCGATCATGCCCGTGCCCACCATGTCGACGCTGATGTTGGAAAGGTTCCGCGCCGACAGGAACTGCGAGTTGAGAGCCTGGAAAACCATCCAGATAGTGGCAAGGCCGAGGAGAACCGGTAGAGAGCCGAGTTCGCCCGCTTTCAGCCTGCGCCCGAAGGTCGCGAGGTGACGATTGACGTCCGCGCACTTTATGACGGCGCTCCGGGCATTCTT
The DNA here is from genome assembly GCF_053611585.1 of Streptomyces sp. NPDC054794. Taxonomy (NCBI): domain Bacteria; kingdom Bacillati; phylum Actinomycetota; class Actinomycetes; order Kitasatosporales; family Streptomycetaceae; genus Streptomyces; species Streptomyces sp. NPDC054794. Next base: position 29,220 of record NZ_JBSHAQ010000010.1, read on the forward strand.
CGTAGGCGACCTCCCTCCGCACTCACCCGGGGCAGCGTTCCTCGGTCGACGCATCGCCTCACAGCTCCCAGTCGATCTCGTCCTGCTCGCAGTACTTGAAGTCGCTGTGCGTGGCGCCCGTGATCGATGAGACGATGTCTTCCTGCGACGTGGTGTTGACGTCGAAGAAGCCGTTGTTGCGCCCGAGCCTCAGGACGGAGACCCGGTCGGCGATTGCTTTCACAACGCCCAGGTCGTGAGTGATGAGGAGGACACCGAGGCCACGATCGCGCATGTCGTCGATGCACTCGAGAACATGTGCGGTCTGCTCGACCCCCAGGGCCGCGGTCGGCTCGTCCAGCAGGATCAGCTTCGGTCGGCCCAGAAGCGAGCGCGAGATGGCGACGGTCTGCCGCTGTCCACCGGACAGCGTCGCGACGGGCAGTCGGAGATCAGGCACGCGCGCACTGAGCATCTTGAACAGATCCCGCGTCCGGTTTTCCATCACCGGTTCGTTGAGGAAGCCGTACCTGTGTATCTCACGGCCCAGGAATACATTGCCCACCACGTCGAGGTTCTCGCACAACGCGAGGTCCTGATGGACAGTGGCGATCCCCAGCGCCTGCGCATCCCGCGGGTGCGTGATCCGCACGGGGCGCCCTTCCCACTCGATCACGCCGACGTCGGGCGGGTCGACACCCGAAACGACGTTCACCAGTGTGGTCTTGCCGGCCCCGTTGTCTCCCACCAAGGCAATGACACGACCCGCACGTATCTCCAGATCGACGTCGATGAGCGCCCTGACTGCGCCGAATCGTCTGGAGACACCGCGCAACGCCAGGAGGGGCGGAGTCGAGCCGCTCGTCATGTGCATCTCCTATGGCGAGCCGAGGTGGGATGGCGGTGGGCACCTGCCGTCAGCGCCGTCCGATCAGACCGAGCCGCTGACAAGCAGCAGAGTATTTACCAGAGCAAACTTGGTGGATCGTGTATAGCCCGTCGTGAATCACGGTTGCCTTGACGTTGCCGGCTGTGACCGATTGTGGGCGCAGCAGCACAGTGGGGATCCCGGTGTTGGTGGCATTGTCAGTCGTCGTCTTCATGTTCGTGATGCTCTCGCCGCGCGCCAGCCTGACGGCCATGTCTGCAGCGGCGTCGGCCTCGAGCCGGAAGGGTTTGTACACCGTCATGTACTGCTCACCCTGGATGATCCGTTGGATGCCCGCCAGGTCGGCGTCCTGGCCGGTGACGGGCGGCAGGGGGGCCACCTTGGCCGATTTGAGGGCGGCTATGACGCCGCCCGCGAGGCCATCGTTCGCCGCCAGCACACCGGCTATCTTGTCGGCGCCGAGTGATGCGATGGCTGCGGACATGTTGGCGTGGGCGTTCTCTGGACGCCATCCGAGCGTGTCGTAGGCCCTGGCGATTTTCACTTTGTTGTGGAGAACGGAGAGAGCGCCGTCCTTGAACCATCCGGAATTGGGATCGGTCTCCCCGCCGTTCATCATGACGATCTGCCCGTCGTGGGCCTTGTCGCCGAGGGCCTTCAGTAGTCCCTCGCCTTGCAGTCGGCCGACCTGCCCGCCGTCGAATGTGACGTAACCGGATATGGGTCCATCCGCGAGACGGTCGTATGCGACGACCGGGACACCCGCCCTCGCAGCCGCATTCACCGAGGCGCGCAGCGCTTTGCCATCCACCACATCGAGGATGAGGACATCGGCCCCTTGGGTGATCATGGTGTCTACCTGCTGTTGCTGGGTGGCAACGTCGTGTCTGCTGCTGGCGTACCTCACGGTGCAGGCGCTGCAGAGTTCCTTGATCCTTTTTTCGATCAGCGGTTTGTCGAATCTTTCGAAGCGGGGAGTCTGGTTGTCGGGGAGCAGCAGTCCGATCGTCGCCCCGGTGCGTGGGGGCGACGTCACGTCGGCCGCCCGGCCACACGCGGTAGCGCCGAGGACGAGCGCGAGCGCCCCGATGGTGAGGACGACGGGGCGGGATCGGGACCTCGGCCTCGGTGGAGCCGGTCGGGCAATTCTCAATGCCTGCCCCAGAGAATGGTCCACCTCCCGGGCAGAGGCGATGGCCCGCCGACGACGACCGCCCCGGTGGCTACCGAAGGGGTTTAGAAGGCTGGCCCGACTCGTGACCGTCACTCCCTGCTGGATGACAAGCTCGTCCGCTCCTGGCAAGACTGCCGGAGCGACGACGCCGAACTTGGATCGGCGCTTACGCCCGTCCCCGCGTAGGTGCCAACCGCGGCTACACACGTTTCCGTCAGCACGTACCCGCGCACTTTCCGCCCGAGGCCCGTCGAGGATTGTGTACCGTCGGTGCTTCGACAGTCACACTCGGCCATGTGGGGGGATGGGGGCGCTCACCACCCCCAGCATCCCACAAGCAGCGGACCCTCGCTTCTGCTGTTTTGTAGATGTGCTTGTTGACGTCAGGATTATTGAGAGTGTCCTTGGTCAGGAAGACGAACGGGGCGTGGATCAGGCCGGTCGCCTGGCCCGCTTCGTGCCCGTGGTGCGCACGGTCCTGAACCCGGTGGCGAGGGCGCTGGAGGTGCCCGTACGGACGTTCACCCTGTGGCAGGTCGTCGGTGGGCACGTGTGGAGCGTCGGCCTCAGCCTCGCGGGGTACGCGCTCGGCTCGTCGATCCCGAACGTCGACCGCTACCTGCTTCCGATGGTGGCACCGATCGTCGTCCTGTCACTGGTCCCCCTCATCGCCAGGGTGTACCGCGGGCGTGGGGCCGCCAGGTCCGAGGCGAGCCGCGGGTGATCAACGCCCAGGTCAGTGGCTGGGGCGCCGACGGGTGCACGGCACTGCTCGTCCCCGATGCTGAGCCTGAACGGCAGGACGATGCGGTCGAGCGCGAAACACTCGCCGGGGGCGAGGACTGTACGGCCGCACCGGAAGGAGAAGCCGTTACTGATCTCGCGCACCACGAGTACGCTGACCAGGGAGAATGGAGAACTCTGGCCGGAGTACCTAGGGTCAGCGTGTGGCTTTTATTGTGGTGTGTGAGGATGACGCAGCGGTCCGTGACGTCCTCAAGCGTGCACTCGAGCACGACGGCCATACGATCGCAGTCGCTTCCACGGCGGACAGCCTGCTGCGGCAACTTGAGCCGGCCCCTCACCTGGTCGTCCTGGATCTTGGGCTCCCGGACGCTGATGGCCGCGATGTCTGCTTGGCGCTGCGGGCACGTGGCGTTGATGCCCCAGTGCTGATGCTCACCGCTCTGGACGGCATGCATCACAAGGTGGGCGGCTTCGAGGCGGGAGCCGACGACTACATGACGAAACCGTTCGACATCCCGGAGTTGCTGGTGAGGGTCCGTGCCCTGCTACGCAGAACGACCGCGACGACCCCACCAAGGGGCGTCGTTCTCGATCCGGCCAAACATGTCGTGATCTACGGTTCGACAAGCGAGAGCCTGACGCCGACCGAGTTTCGGTTGTTGGGCAGGCTTATCGCTTCGCAGGGCGACGCTGTACGCCGCCACGCCCTCGTTGCTGCCGGTTGGCCGCATGGCGCGCAGGTCAGCGACAACACCCTTGACTCCTACGTTCGCCGACTACGGACCAAACTCGGTGCGCTGGGCGTGGCCGATCGCCTGGCGACGGTCCGCGGGGTGGGCTATCGATGGGAGTGACGGGCTTCCGCGGGAGGGTTGTCGCGCTCGCGGTTCTGATCGCGACAGCTGTGGTCGCAGTGCTGGTGGTGGTCTCGCACGTGTTGCTGAGCCAGGTGACCGACGCCGACGCGAACGCTCTGGCGCATTCGCGTGCAGAGTCGGTGGCGGCGAACGTAACCGTACGCGGTGGCCACGTCGTGCTGATCGAGAGCGGCAACGAAGCGCTGGACACGGTCTCGTGGGTGTATGCCGATGGGCACCTCATTGACGGGATCGTGCCGGGCAGCGTCCATGACCGCGTCGAGGCGCTTGTCGGCTCCGGGCGGTCCCAAACCACCACAGTCGGCAGTCACCTTCTGTATGCCCAGCCGATCCGGCTCGAAGGCCACCACGTCATGGCGGTCGTGAGGGTGGATCTGACGCCGTACGAGACGTCGGAACAGCGCAGCCTGACGATGTCGCTCATGTTGGGTGGCATCGCGATCCTGCTCGCGGGCGTCGTCGCACACCTCGTGGTGGGTCGTGCGTTGCGGGTGGTCCACGAAATGGCCGCTCTCGCCGACGACTGGGGCGATCACGAGCCCGGGCGCCGATTCAACCTCGGCGTTCCTCGCGACGAGTTCGGGGAGCTCGGGCGAACTCTCGATCGCCTACTTGACCGCGTGGACAACGCGCTCGCGGACGAGCGCCGGCTCACCGATGAGATCGCCCACGAGTTGCGGACGCCCTTGACGGCCCTGCGGGGCGAGGCACAGTTGGCGCAACTCTCCGGTCACCAGGTGGCACCAGAGTCTGTTCTGGCCGAAGTCGACCGCCTGAACACGGCCATCACGACGATTCTGAGTGCCGCCCGGACACGGATCGACGGCGGTACGCGTTGCGATCTCAGGGCGGCGGCGCGACAGGCGATCGCCGGTCGCTCCATCGAACTCGCAGTCCCGACCAACATCGACGTCGCCGTGGCAACCGAACTCGTCGTGGCCGTGTTGTCACCGCTGCTGGAGAACGGCCTGCGGCATGCGAGTTCGCGCGTTTGGGTCACGGCGCGCATTCAGCCCCAGGGGGTCGTGATCAATGTCCTCGACGATGGCCCGGGGTTCGACCCGGCGGAGGTTGATCGAGTCTTCGAAGCGGGCGTGACCAGCGGCAACGGGCACGGGTTGGGGTTGGCTGTGGTCAAGCGTCTCGCCGCGTCCGCGGGAGTGGCGGTCCGTGCGATCGCGGATGGTCACGGTCGCGTCGAGGTGACCTTCCCCACGCCAGAGGCGATCGCGTAGTCAGGTTGTGTGCAGGTTGGCCGAGCCAGCCTCGCCGCATGACAACGACGAGCGAAGCCCGCACGCACCGCAGCGGGCGGCTGATGCTGAACAAGGTTCCCGAGGTCACCATCTGGTTCTGGGTGATCAAGATCCTGTGCACGACCGTCGGTGAGAGCTTCGCCGACTGGATCAACATGAAGCTGGGCGTCGGCCTGGTGAACACGGCATGGATCTTCACCGCGGTGTTCGTGGTGGCTCTGGGCGTCCAGCTGCGGCTGAAGCGGTACGTCCCGTTCCCGTACTGGCTGACCGTGGTCGTTGTGAGTGTCACGGGCACGCTGTACACGGACATCCTGACCGACCAGCTCAACGTGCCGCTGTGGATCAGCTCCGCAGTGTTCTCGGTCCTGCTCGCCGTGGTCTTCGGCGTGTGGTGGCTGCGCGAGCGCACCCTTTCGATCCACTCGGTCACGACGCTGTCGCGTGAGTCGTTCTACTGGCTCGCCGTTCTCGTCACCTTCGCGCTCGGCACCGCAACCGGCGACTGGACCCTGGAGCTCACCGGCTGGAGCCCGGGAGTCTCGGTCCTGTTGCCGCTCGGCCTCATCGCGGCGACCACGGCTCTGTGGAGGTTCGGCGCGAACCCGGTGCTGTCCTTCTGGCTCGCCTACATCCTGACCCGCCCGCTGGGCGCCAACATCGGCGACTGGCTCGCCTCCCCCAAGGTCGCTCAGCCGGGCGAGCCGACCGGCCTCGCGCTGGGCACCTTCACCACCAGCCTGGTCTTCCTCGGCCTGATCCTGGCGACCGTCATCTACCTGACGGTGACGCGCTCCGACGTGACCGAGACCTACGACGCCACGCACACCCCGCAGATCACTGCCAACCCGCCCAGGGAGCGCATCGCGCTGGCGTGCTTCGCCCTCCTCGCCGTCGCCACCGGGGGTCTGCTGGTCTGGGCGCACAGCCGGCCGCACGTCGGCCCGGCGCCGGAGGAGGACGCCACCTCCACCGTTCAGCTCGCCCCTGGCGAGGCCGTGAAGAAGTTCCCGGCCGCGAAGGTCGACGCACTGAAGGCACTCGCATCGACCTCGCTCAAGGACGCACGGTCGGGTGACGCGACCGGGGCGCACGCAGCCGCCCAGTCGCTGCGAGACCTCTGGGACGCCGACCAAGCCTCGTTGCAGCCGCTGGACAACACCGGCTGGACGTTCCTCGACGCCCAGATGGACCAGGTCCTGAAGACCTTCGGCATCGACCACTCGAACCCGCCGATGTCGCAGGCACAGCAGGCGACTGAACTCAACACCCTCCTCACAGATATGCGCTGACGGACCTGATCGGCGGGGGCGCCCCGGGTATAGGCCCCCCACACCCGCGGAGGGGGGGGGCGGGACGGGATGCCCGAGTGGCACACGCCCCCCCCAACACCCCCGGTGTAACCCCGCAGGATGGGCGACC
>NZ_JBSHAQ010000010.1:35574-210548 GCF_053611585.1 Streptomyces sp. NPDC054794
ATTCGCTATCCACCACCCAACCCCGCCTTGGCCGCTCCCACTGACTGCTACCAAACAAACCCCCCCACACAATCTACTGCCGGTCGGCACCGTTTGGGGGGCGACGGCGGGGTCGGGCCCGCCGATCACGCTCTCTCGGGGCACGGGATCCGTGACGCCGTGGTCGCCGACGCACCCACCTTCGCCCAGGTGATGCCCGCGCTGCTGCGCGTCCCCGACGTTCTGCCCGGTGTTCGCCGTCTGCTCCACCAGCACCGCCTCCATGCGGCACGCCTCGTTTTGGCGCGTACCCGTGGTAATGCACCGCCTCGCCGCGGGGGAAGCCTGTCACCTGTCCCCGCCGGGCACGGCCACAGCGCCTGGTGCGTCTGGAGGCAGCCCCGGATCAGCGCCCTTGCATCAGCGGAAGATGCCTGTGTGACCCAGCGAGTAGCGGCCCGGCTGCGGATAGACCGCGAGGCCGTGCGGGCCGCTGCCCACCCTGATGCGGGCGAGCTGATCACCGGTGGTGGTGTCGATGGCGTACACCTCGGAGTTGTAGCGGCCGGACAGCCACAGGACCTTGCCGTCCGTGGAGACGCCGCCCATGTCGGGGCTGCCGCCGTTCGGTAGGCGCCACTTCTTGGTCAGCCGGCCCTCCTTGAAGTCGAACACGGAGATGGTGCCCTCGCCCCGGTTGGAGATGTACATCTCGCGGGAGTCACGGCTGATGTAGAGGCCGTGCGCGCCCTTTCCGGTGGGCATGAGGGATGGCTTGGAGAAGGTGTCGCCGTCCAGGACCCAAAGGCCGTGGGCCATCATGTCGGCGATGTAGAACTTCTTGCCGTCCGGAGAGATCTTCACGTCCTGCGGCATGGCACCCTTGAGGGGCAGCTTCTGCTGGCCGATCACCGCCATCTTCTCGGTGTCGACCTTCAGCATCTCGCCGCTGAACTCACAGGACACGATGAAGTACCGGCCGTCCATGGAGAAGTCGGCATGGTTGACGCCGCGGCAGCTGACCGGGACGGCCTTGACCACCTTCATGGTGTGGGCGTCGCGGAAGACCAACTGTCGGTCGTTGGAGGCCATCACGACCGCGTACTTGCCGTCCGGCGTGAAGTACAGGTTGTACGGATCATGCACGGCGACCGGCTTGCCCGCCTCGCCAGTCCTCGCGTCAATGGGGGTGAGCGAGTTGCCCAGGTCGTTGTTGACCCACAGCGTCTTCAGGTCCCAGGACGGCACGACGTGCTGCGGCTGCCTGCCGACCGGGATCGTCTCGATGACCTTGTACGTCTTCGGGTCGATCACCGACACAGTGTCGGAGTTGGTGTTGGGGATGTACACGCGGGACGGGAAGTCCTTGACCGCCGGCGCGAGCTGGTTCGGGCGGTCGGCCGCGTAGAGGTCGTTCGGGTCGAGCACGGGCGGCATGCCCCTCAGGCCCCGGATCCTCTGTTGCTCAGCGGGGGCGAGGGGGGTCTTGGAGGCGAGGGCCTCGTCCTTGTGGGGGATTGCGCTGCTGCAGTCGGCGAGCGCGGCGAGGGCGACACCGGTGATCAGTAGGCGGACGATGGTCGTGGGATGCATCAGCTCAGCAACTCCCTGGTGGTCACCGCGCGCAAACCGCGTCGGTCGAGTCGGTGGAGGAAGCCGGGTGGGGCGGCGGCCGTGTCCGCGTGCCCGAAGTGCATGTTCACCACAGATTCGTTGCGGATCTCGCCGATGGCCTTGCGCCTGGCGGCAGGGGCGACGTGGCAGGCCGCCCGCGATGCGGGTCGGGAGTGCCGGGTGGGCGATGGAGCCGCCTGGAGGGCAAGCGGGCGGCGAACGCACCAGCCGCGGCCGATCCCGCGTGCAATGCCCAGCGACGGTCGGGCACCGTACTCGCGCTGTCCGTCGCGCGGTACGACGGCGTGGGAGGGATGCGGGACGGGAGTGCTCACCTCGACCATTTAAGGGCGGTTCGATCGGAAAATAGATCATTTCACCGTTTAGGGAGTGTGCCGGGTCGCGAGGACGGGTGACGGGCTTGACGAAGGCCCGCCGTGATCGCCGTCGCCGTCTCCCCTGCCCGTCCAGGCCGTGGCTCCGATGGCGACGGGCATCGTGACGATCAGATTCATCGTGGTGATCAGGCCACTGCGGCCGTCCGTGACGGGGCGCGGCACACGGGGGATTGCCAGGTGCAGGGCGAGCCCCGCCAGCAGCAGGGTGGTGGGGGCGCGCAACAGGCGGCCCAGGTAGCGGACGGGGACCCGAAGAGCACGAGCGAGAGCGGCATCGGCGGTGAGTTCAGCTGAAGGTGGAGGAGGGTGTGGTCCCGGCGCAGCCACAGTCCTGGGCCGGGCAGGAGGAGTGCGGAGGCGTAGAACAGTACGACGGCCTGGCCGAGCCTCCGATGCAGCCATTCTGTCGCTTGGTCAAGGGGTGGGTGGGAGGCAGGTGGATGGTGCACGGCGGGGCGGCGGATGCCGCACGGTAGTCAGGATGAGTTCAGGTAGTCCGTGGCACGGTCGGGTCTCATGGCATACGAGACATCAGAGACCACGGCGGCCTCATCGGTCGACGCCGTGGCGTCCTCGGGCCGCCGGTTGCGCCGGAACAAGGTGCCCAAGGTCACCGTCTACTTCTGGATCATCAAAGTGCTCTGTACGACGGTCGGCGAGTCCGCTGCCGACCTGCTCAACGAGAAGGCCGGGCTCGGCCTGACCGGTGTGTCGATACTGACGAGCGCCCTGCTGGCGGTCGTTCTGGTCGTGCAGTTCCGCACCACTGCCTACCGTGCCGGCGTGTACTGGCCGGTCGTCGCACTGATCAGCGTCGTCGGCACGCTGATCAGCGACAACCTCACCGAGAACATGGGCGTGCCCCTGGCGACCAGCACCACCGCCTTCGCGATCATCCTCGCGGTCGTCTTCGTGGTCTGGTACAGCCGCGAGCGGACGTTGTCCATCCGCAGCATCGACACCACGGGCCGTGAGTCCTTCTACTGGCTCGCCGTCCTGTTCACGTTCGCCCTCGGCACGGCCGCCGGCGACCTGGTCTCCGAACGGATGGACTTCGGCTATTGGCTGTCCGCGGTCCTCTTCGGCCTGGTCATCGCCGCGGTCGCCCTCGCGCACTTCGCGCTTGACCTGGACGCGGTGTGGAGCTTCTGGATCGTCTACGTCCTCTCCCGCCCCCTCGGCGCGTCCGTCGGCGATTACCTCTCGCACCCGACCGTTGACGGCGGAGTGGGTCTGGGCGTCGTCGTCACGAGCGCGGCGTTCCTCAGTGTCGTTCTCGGCCTGGTGGTGTATCTGGCGGTGACCCGGACGGACGTCGCGCAGCCGCAGCAAACCGCGCGCCACGCCGCCTGAACAGGGGCGGGGCAGGCGTTCAGGAGGTGTTCAGGCCGACGCTGCGAAGGTCGTTGATCGCGATCGCCTCGCCGCGATCGCCCATCCGGCAGGGCGCTCGCTCCCATTGCTGGGCGAGCGCCCTGCCGTACGACCACACAAGGAGCCCCCCACCTTGCAGCAGCCGAAAGACCTCACCGACCTCGACGTCGCGAGCATGCCGACGTCGGTGATGAAGAAACTGCCCGAAGTCACCCTCGCCTTCTGGATCATGAAGATCGCGGCGACGACACTGGGTGAGACTGCCGGAGACCTCTTCTCCCAGACCCTGAAACTGGGTTACTTCCTCACCACGATCGTCCTGTTCCTGATCTTCGTGGTGACGCTCGTCGTTCAGCTCAGGTCCCGTCGCTACAACCCGTTCTTCTACTGGACGGTCATCCTGTCGACCAGCATGGCCGGCACCACCATGTCCGACTTCATGAACCGCGACGCCAGCACCAAGTACCTCTCCAACGGCGCCACTTCACTCGGCTGGGGACCACAGGGCCTCGGCCTCGGCTACCCGGCCGGCGCGGCGATCCTCGTCTCGATCCTGATGGTCATCTTCGCGGTCTGGCGGCTGAGCGGGATGACCTTCCAGATCCGTGACATCGTCACCTTCCGCGGCGAGGCACTGTTCTGGTCGGCGATCCTCGTTTCCAACACCCTCGGCACCTCCATGGGCGACTTCCTGTCCGACAGCTCCGGGCTCGGCTACGCCGGCGGCGCGCTGCTGGTGACCGGGCTGCTCGCCGTCCTGGTGGCCCTGATGAGGGTGCCGGTGGTGCCGAACGTCCTGCTGTTCTGGATCGCGTTCGTCCTCACGCGCCCGCTCGGTGCCACCGCGGGCGACTTCCTGACCAAACCGGTCGCCAAGGGCGGTCTCGACCTCGGAACCCCCGGTTCCTCAGCGGTCCTGCTGGCCGTTCTGCTCGGCCTCATGGCCTACGCGCACGTCCAGGAAGGCAGGACCCGGAGCGAGCGGACGTAGCCCGCTCAGCCCATGGGCAGATGGGCCAGGAAGCGCGCCCCAGGACTTCGTCCGGGGTCGTGGGGCACCTTGCCGCCGACGGCACGGGCAAGGCGCCGCGCGGGCGGCAGTCCGAGGCCCGCGCCGTCGTGCCCGTCCTCGCGATCGGTGCGGCGGCCGGGCTGGAAGAGCTCGCCCGGGTGCTCCTCCGGTACCCCGTCTTCTCACCCGCCTCTAACCCTACAAGCCGTAGTGTGGGGTGTCCTCCTACGAGCTGTAGAGGGTCCGATTCCGTGGCGTGCGACGACGAAAGGTGCAAGATGACCGATGGCTCGAACGCCACGAGGACCGCTGTCCCCCGCGCTGGCCGCCCCTCGCAGGCCATCCGGACTCGGGGCGCGCGGGGCGAGCCCCGGCTCGGGGCGGTCGCAGCCGCCTTCATGCTCGCCCAGCTCGTCCTCGTACGGCCGGATCTCGGTCTCGGCTGGGACGAGACGGTCTACGTCAGCCAGGTCAGTGGTCACGTTCCCGCTGCCTACTTCAGCGCGCCCCGCTCCCGCGGTATCTCACTCCTCGTTGCGCCGATCGCATCGTGGTCCGACTCCACCGCCCTGCTCCGGATCTACCTGGCCGTCCTCTCCGGCCTGGCCCTCTACTTCGCCCTGCGGGCATGGCGAGGTCTCCTCGGGCCCGGCGTCCTGGCCTTGGCCGGTGCCCTGTTCGCCTCGTTGTGGGTGACGCTGTTCTACGGCCCCCAGGCCATGCCCAACTACTGGGTCGCCATCGGCGCCCTGGCCTGCGTCGGCTGCTTCCTGCGCGCCTGCGCGAACGCGCGGGACCGGCCGGCCTGGTGGGGTCTCTTCGCGGGCGCGACGCTGATGGCGGGGATGCGCCCCATGGACGCGGTCTACGTCGTGCTGCCCCTGCTCGCTCTTTCCGCGCGTCGCCCGCGTTTTCTCGTCGTGCTGGTCGTGGGGCTGGTGGCGGGTGCCGGCGAGTGGGTGATCGAGGCGTATGCGAGCTACGGCGGCCTCGCGCAGCGCCTGTCTGCTGCCTCCGCCGTCCAGGGCGGGCTCGGCTGGCACCTCGCGGTGGTCGACCAGCTGCGCAGTCTCGGCGGACGTACCCTGTGCCGGCCCTGCACCGGGTCAGCCCCCAGCCCGTTGGTGACCCTGTGGTGGTTCGCGCTGCCGCTCCTCGCCGCCCTGGGCGCTGTGGTCGCCGTCCGCGCCCGGCGCGCGCGGCCCATCCTGCTTCCGCTGGCCTGCGCCGTCACGGCTGCAGTCCCCTATCTGTTCCTCATCGGCTACGCGGCCCCCCGCTTCCTGTTGCCCGCCTACGCCCTGCTCGCCCTCCCTGTCGCCCACGGCCTGGCCCACTTGGTCACGGCCCCGACCGGTCGGATCGCGCGCACCGTCGGCATCAGCCTGGTGGCGATCGGTGTGGCGGGTCACCTGGTCGTGCAGTGCGTCGTCCTGGAGCACACCGTGTACAGCTCCGCGGCCTCCCGCGCCGACTGGTCCCGCACCGCCGCCGCCCTCCACAAACTTGGTGTACGGCAGCCCTGCCTGCTCAGCGGCTACGACGCCGTGCCGATCGCCTTCCACAGCGGCTGCGGCTCCGCACAGACGGCGGGGCATGACGCCAGCACCACCGTGGCCGAGCTGACGCGTGCCGCTCACCGCACATCTTTCGTTGTCCTCGCTCCGCCTGGGGGCCATCCGCCCGCGTACGCGCGCACCTGGCCCGAGGAAGAGGTCGGCGGTCTTCGGGCGTACGTGGCACCCGATGCACGGCAGGGGAGGTGAGCGTCGTGACCGCGACCGAGAGCCTGCCGACCACCGTGGGCAGGGGCCTGTACGTCCAGCTGGGAATCACCCTGATTGCGCTCGCCGCTGCCGGCGGGATGCTTGCCACGCACCGGACCACTCTGGACAGTGGCACCGACCGGCTTGCCGCCGCCGACGGGGAGTGGCTGGTGCTCGCCTGCGTCGCCGCCGCGGCCACATGGGTGTGCGCGGCCCTGGCCCAGCAGGGGGCGGTGGCCGAACGGCTGCCCAGGGGACGGCTGGTGGCGGCAAAGTTCGCGGTCGGCGCCGCCAATCACCTCCTTCCGGCAGGTGTCGGAGCGGCAGTGGTCAACCCGCGGTTCCTGACACGATGCGGGCTGTCCACCCCGCGCGCGGCGACCACGCCGGCGGTGAAGGCGTACGTCGGCGGGATGGTCCGGTGCGCGCTGGTGGCGGCCCTGCTGGTCGCCTCGCCCTGCACGGTCCATCTCTCTGCGCGGGTCCCGCATGTGCTGGTCCTGCTGCCGGTGGCGGCCGGAACCGCCGTCCTGGCGGCCGCGATCAGCGGCCGCCTCGGACAACTGGTGCCCGGGCCTTGGCCGACGTACGGGACGTGCGGGACGTGCACCGGCACCGGGCGCGGGCCTGTGCTCTGTGGGGCGGTTCGGTCGCGTTCGCCCTGCTGCATGCCGGGGTGATCGTTGCCGTGGTCCACGCGATCGGTCTCGGCCTGCCCGCGAGCCGCGTGGCCGTGGCCTGCCTGGTCGCCGGCGGCGGCGCTGCTGCCCACGCCGGGCGGACTGGGGTCGCTGGATGCTGCGCTGGGCTTCGCGCTCGCTGCGGCCGGCGCGCCGGGAGCGGCGGCGGTCTCGGCGGTGCTCGGCTACCGCCTGCTGACCGGATGACTGCCGATGGCCCCAGGGCTGCTGGTCCTGGCGCTGCCGGCCCGCCGCTCGGCATCGTGAACCGGCGAGGTGCTTGCTCGCCGTCGTGCGGACGCCGCGCGCACCTGCTCAGTCCTGCGGGTCCGGTTGCCGTTCCAGCCGGTACCCGTGCCCCCGCAGCGTGGTGATCCGGGGCAGCCGGGCCGGTCGCCCCTCCGACCGTGCCGCCTCGGTGAGTCTGCGGCGCAGACTTGCCAACGTCACGTCGAGGGTCTTGGTGGAGCCGAACCAGTTCTCGTCCCACACCTCGGCCATCAGTGTCTCGCGCGAGACCGCTTCGCCGACCCGCTCGGACAGCACCGCGAGCAGGTCGAACTCCTTGGCCCGCAGCGGGACGTCCTTGCCGAGCAGTGCGCAGCGACGGGCTGTTACGTCGACGACCAGATCGCCCACCTGCACCGGCTCCCGGGCCGGCATGGCTACCACGTGCCGTCTGAGGTGAGCCCGCAGCCGGGCGAGCAGCACGGTCAGGCTGAACGGCTTGACCAGGTAGTCGTCGGCCCCGGCGTCCAGCCCGGCGATGATGTCGATGTCGTCGGTCCGTGCCGTCAGCACGACGATCAGCAGGTCGGGGAGCCGGGCGCGCAGCTGCCGGGCGACGTCCAGGCCGTCCATGTCCGGCAGCCCCAGGTCCAGCAGCAGTACCTCGTAAGGCGCCTGCTCGGCCTCCGCCAGTGCGCCCGCTCCGGTGCGACATCACGTCGGGGCGTAGTCGTGGCCGCGCAGGCCGGTTTCCAGGTGGCGGCCGATGGTGTCGTCGTCCTCGACGACGAGGACACGCAGTCGGCTGCGGTCCGGTGCTGCGGGCGTGCGCATGGTCGACAGCCTAGGAGTCGCCGGGGCGAGGGGCCCGTCGTGGGTGCACGCCGCGTTCACAGGTCGCGGAGCTCTTCCACGGCGGGTCGGTGGCTGCCGCGGATGCCGTTGAGGGCCGCGGCCAGGACGGCGGCGACGGCGGCTGCCCCGGTGAGTGCCAGGTAGGCACCGGGGATCGAAAGAGCCGCAGGTGGCGGATCGAAGACGCCGGTCAGGACCTTGACCAGCATCTCCGACAGGGCCCAGCCGATGAGGGCGCCTCCGGCCAGGCCGCCGACGGCCAGCAACAGGGCCTCGGACAGGACCATGCCGCGCAGGTGGCGTGGTCGGGCGCCGAGGACGGTGGCGATGGCGAAGGTGCGGCGCCGTTCCGCGAGTCCGAGAGCGAGGACCAGGCCGCCGGCACCGGCGGCGAGCAGGACGGCGAAGGCTAGCTCGATGCGGGTGAGGCCGGCCAGGTCGACGGAGGTCAGGCTGGTGCCGACGGTGCCGCGGGTCTGGGTGAGGTCGGTGACGGTGGCCCGGGTACCGAGCTGCCCCCGCAGATGGGCGGCGATCCGCTGCTGGTTCGTGCCCCCGGTGTCGAGGAGGAAGGCACCGACCGAGTCGTCGCCGGTGGCCTTGGCGATGTAGGAGGCGTTGGCGACGAAGAAGCTGTCCTTGGGGGCGGTGGGGAACTCCTTGGCGATGCCGGCGTAGTGGAAGGGGACCGTGCGCAGGGACTTGGTGCGGGCGTCCTGGATGCGCAGGTTGACGGTGTCGCCCGGGGAGAGCTGGAAGTCGTTGACGGTCTCGACGCTGACGAGGAGGTTGTCCGGGCGCTGGGCGAGCCGGCGCATCAGCTGGTCGGCGGTGCCGCCCGCGAAGTAGGCGTCCTGGAGCGAGGTGGCCTCGGCGACGCTGTCCGGTCGGACGCCGTAGAGGTCCTGCAGGTCGGAGCCGACGTAGGCGAAGCGGTGCTGGAGGGGTTCGACGTGCCGTACGCCGGAGATCGTCAGCGCTGCTCCGGCTGTGGGCGGGACCTGGGCGCCCGGTGGTTCGGTGACGGTGATGTCGGCGCCGTTGGTCAGCCGGGCGTCGACCTCGGCCTGCTGGTGGTACGTGGCGTTGAAGACGGCGGTGGAGATCGCGAAGGAGACGGCGAGGGCGAGCAGGACCACCGACCGGGCGAACGGGCGGCGGCGCCGGGCCAGGACGGCGGCGGTGGTACCCGCCAGGGTCGCGGTCAGCGGCCGGACCAGCCGGGCCAGGCCGGGGCGGCCGTGGGTGAGGGCGAGCAGGGTCAGGCGCCACAGCAGCAGGGCCGCTCCGATCCACAGCAGGGCGGGGCCGAGGAAGGCCCAGTACGACACGGAGATGCTGGGGACGCCCTCGGGGGCGAGGACGAGTGCGTACTGGTTGCCGGAGGAGGCGCGGAAGACGAGCCACGAGACGATCAGCAGGGCGAAGTCCAGGCCGTAGCGCATCCACCAGGGTGATCGGGTGCGTCGTACGTTCTCCTGCTTGCGGGTGTCGGCGACGGTGACCGTGCGCAGGTCCCGCAGGGCAGGGACGAGGACCGCACCGGCGGCCACCGCGACCCCGAGCACGAAGGCGACGGCGTACCAGACGGACCAGGTTCCCGCGCTCGCGCCGAACGAGGCCGTGCCGAAGGCGAGCCGGCCGGTAAGGGCGGCGATGCCCAGCCCCGCCAGGCCTCCAGCGAGGCCGATCAGGGCGGCCTCCAGACCGGCGAGTGCGGTGATCTGACGGGGCCGCAGACCGCGCAGCCGCAGCAGCCCCTGTTCCTGACGGCGCCGTTCGCCGCCGGCCGTGGCGACCGCCGCCGTCAGCGTGGCGGCCAGCACCGCGCCGGGCACGCCGAGGAAAAGGAAGAGGATCTGGGCGTACAGGGCGTCCTGGCGGGCCGAGTCGAGCGCTGCGCCGACGTTGTTGCCGACCAGGGCCGTGCCGGCGGAGCGGGCTTCGAGGTTGTGGGCGGCACCGGTGACGGCGGAGTACGCGGAGGCCGGGTCGGAGGGCAGCCGAGCGTTGTCGCGAGCGGCGTGGATCTGGGTGGTGACACCGGTGGCGCCGCGGGTGAGGGCGGCGAACCGGGTGGCGGGCAGGAGGACGACGTTGTCCGGAGGAGCGGTCGGCTGGGACTGGCTCGGGGCCCCGACGGTCTGGAAGAGGGAGTCGGCCTGCGGCAGGTCGACCACACCGTCCACCTTCACCTGGCGCAGACCGGCGCCGGGAAACTGGATGCCGATGGTGTCGCCGGGGGCCGCGTGCAGGTTGGAGGCGGTCTGCTGGGCCAGCAGGACACCGGTGGACGAGCCGGAGAGCGTGCGGACGGCGTCGGGGAAGCGGGCGCGGTAGCCGTCGGGCAGGCCAAGGGCCATGCCGGGGCCGGTGGCCTGGGTGCTTCCCCGCACGCGAGCGGTGAAGCCGCTGGTGTGCGCGAAGCCGACGGGCACAGCGGTGCGGGTGCCCGGGGTCCTGTCCACCAGGGACAGGACCGTACGCGGGCCGGCGCCGGGCTGCACCTGGACCTGCCAGTCCACGGAGACCGAGCGCACGGCACGCTGGGTCATGGTCGCTTTCGACGCGGTGAGGAAGGAGCCGAGCGCGGCGACCAGGGCGACCGCGAGCGCGATGCCGGTCAGGGCGGCCAGCAGCCGTCCGGCACGGTGGCGGGCCAGTCCGCTCGCCCATGCGGTGATCACGACACCTCCTCGGGTGTGAGCAGTCGTCCGTCGCGCATGCTCCGGCGGACGGTGAGCCGGGCGGCGACGGTGGGGTCGTGGGTTGTGACGACGAGGGCCGCGCCGGTGTGGCCGGCGGCCGTGAGCAGGGCGTCCAGGACGCGGGTGCCGGTGGCGTGGTCGAGGCGCCCGGTGGGTTCGTCGGCAAGGATCAGGCGCGGCGCCTGGGCCAGGACCCGGGCGGCGGCCACTCGCTGGGCCTGGCCGCCGGAGATCTCCTCGGGGAGCCGGTCGGCCAGGTCGGCGGCGTCCACCAGGGCGAGTGCCGCGAGCGCGCACAGTCGCGCCTCGCCCTCCGGACGATCGGTGAGGACCAGGGGCAGAGCGGTGTTCTCCGCCACGTTCAGGGCGGGTATCAGGCTGTCGCCCTGGAAGACCAGACCGATGTCGTACGGCCCGAGCGAGGCAGCCCGGGTGACGGTGCCGCTGGTGGGTTGTTCCAGCCCGGCGAGCAGGTGCAGCAGCGAGCTCTTGCCCGACCCCGAGGGGCCGACGACCGCGAGCCGGTCCCCGGCCCGGATCTCCAGGTCGGCCCCGTGCACGGCCACGACCGCCCGAGGCCCCCGGCCGAAGGTCAGGGCCGCGTCCGCGCAGCTGACAAGCACCTCATCCGACGGCATCATGTGCCTCCTCGTGGTCCTGCCGCCGGGCATCGGTGGCCATCCCGTCTGTCAGGGTGATCACCCGGTCCGCGATGCGGACTGCTTCTCGGCTGTGCGTGACGATCAACACCGCGCACCCCTGCGCGGCCCGCTCCCGCAGCATTGCCAGGACCAACTGCTCTGTCTCGCCGTCGAGTTCACCGGTCGGTTCGTCGGCGAGCAGGACGGCGGGCGAGTTGGCCAGCGCGACGGCGAGTCCGGCCCGCGCCAGCTCTCCGCCGGACAGTTGGCGCGGCAGGACGTGCGATCGGTCGGCGAGCCCTACCCGGCCCAGCAGTTCCCCGGCCGGGACGGCGGCCCTGCGGCCCTGTGCCCGCTGCGGCAGGCGGACGTTGTCCCGCACGCTGAGGTGCGGCAGCAGGTTGCGGGTCTGCAGCAGGACACCGATGTGCCGGGCCCGCAGCCGGGCTCGCTCGGTCTCGGGCCGATGGCTGATCCGTACGCCGTCGATGTGGACCTCGCCGCCGGAGGGCTCGTCGAGTCCGGCCAGGCATGCCAGCAGGGTCGACTTGCCGGCCCCGGACGGGCCCACGACCGCGACCGTCTCGCCACGCCGCACCCTCAGCGACACCCCGCGCAGCGCGAGTGTCTCCTCCTCGCCGGCCCGGTAGAAGCGGTACAGCTCGCGGGCCGTGAGGACGTCGCGGGCGCCGCCGCCGGTCTGTGTGCCGTCGGACATGGTGCTCACCGCCAGGTGAAGGAGTCGCTGACGATGCGCCACGGGTCGACGTTGTCGGCCTTGACCGGTCCGGACAGGGTCAGGTCCACCTCGTGCCCCGCGCGGTAGAACGCGTACCTCTCGAAAGCGTCCCGCACCACCTTTCCGGTGACCGGGTCCTTCGCCGAGTCGCCTTGATAGGTCAGCAGGACCACCGGGCCGGCGTGCCGGGTCACCTCACTCACCTTGGGTGAGGAGAACTTCTGCACCTGGGAACGGAGTTGAGGTACGACCGCTTCGTGACCGAGCCGGACGTGGGCGCACCGGAGGCGGAAGCCGCGGTGATCTTCACAGTGTTGAGCTTGTCGGTGAACGCGGTGGTGTCACCCTGGCTTGTGCGGGCCCAGCCCTCGGGCACCTTCAGGGTGAAGCCGGTGTAGGAACCGCCGGTCGGCCGGTAGGCGACGTACACCTGGTTGTCGGGGATGTCACCGGGCGGGTTGGACTCGGTGGGTGCCGGTTGGTTCCGTCCGCTGACGGTGGCCGAACCGGACGCAGGGCCGCCGGAGCCGGCGTGTGACCCAGAACCGGAACAGCCGGCGGTCACCGCCGCCGCGAGGGTGAGCCCGACGACCGCGTACGTCCTTGTGCGTGCTGCCATGGTCAGGCCCTCCAGGGGAGTCCTCGGACCGGACGGTCATGGCACGGACGCTAGGAGGAGGCCGGTTAACGCCCCGCTTGCTGAGGGTTAGACGACGGCAAAACCGTGTGGCGCAGCGCATCCGCCCAGGTGAACGGCCCGCATGATGAGGGCATGAGACAGCGCGTGGTGCGAGTCGCCCTGACCGCCGCTCTGGTCGCCGTCGTCCTCCTGGCCGTCCCGCTGGCCCTGGCGATCAGGTCCTCCCTGTACGCCGACCAGCGCGACACCCTGGAACGGTCGGCCCTCGCCGCGGCCGTACATGTGAGCCCGGACTTCGTGAGAGGCGACCCGGTGGAACTGCCCGCGCCCCCATCTGGCGGCCGTCTGGGCCTGTACGACCTTCGATTGCGACTGCGCGCGGGCAGCGGCCCCCGGTCCGGCGATGCCCCGCTCCGGCAAAGCCTTGGCGGTGAGGTGGTACGGCGCCGGGCGGGCCCGGACCTGGTGGTGGCCGTACCCGTCTCCCATGCCGAGAAGGTGATCGGCGTCGTGCGGGCCTCGTCTCCCGCCGTTGCCGTACGGAATCGGGTCGCTGTCGCCTGGCTGCTGCTGCTCGGCGTGGCAGCGCTCGCGCTGACCGTCGCCGTCCTCGTCGCCCGCCGTCAGGCCCGGGTGCTGGCCGCGCCGCTGGAGGACCTCTCCCGCCAGTGCCGGGCGGTGACCGAAGGCGACCTGACCGTACGGGCCGCCCCGAGCAGCGTCGCCGAGATCGACCAGGTCGCCCGCACCCACAACGAGATGCTGCACAGCCTTTCAGAGCTCCTACGCCGCGAACGTGACTTCACCGCGAACGCCTCCCACCAGCTGCGCACCCCGCTCACCGGCCTGCAACTCGCCCTGGAGGCGGGCCTCGCCCAGGACGACGACGCCCGGTTGCGGCCCGTGCTGGCCGAGGCGCTGGCCACCACGCAACGCCTGCACCACACGGTGGAGGAAGTGCTGCGCCTGTCCCGCTCCGAAGAGATGGCTCGCCTCACCGCCGGGACGGTCGCCGTACGACAGCTGCTGCCGGAGACGGAGGAACGGTGGCACGGGCTCTTCGCCCAGGACGGAAGACGTCTGGAGTGCGCCACCGAGGAGACACCGGCCGACATCCGGGTTCAGGGCGCGTCCGTCTCGGAGGTACTGGGGATCCTGCTGGACAACGCCCGGGTGCACGGGCGCGGCACGGTCCGGGTGGCGGTGCGGGATCTGGAGGATGCCCTCGCCTTCGACGTGAGCGACGAGGGCGCCGTGACGGGCGAGCCGTCCCGGCTCTTCGACCGCGGGCGCACCGGCGACGGGCTGGAACGGGCATCGGCCTGGCCCTTGCCCGTGACCTGGCCGTCTCGCTCGGTGGCAGGCTCTCGCTGACCAACCGACACCCGGCTACGTTCACCCTGCTCCTTCCCGTCGACCAGGATGGGACACATGGGGCAGGGACACCGGGGTGAGACGGGCCGCGTACAGCGAAGTGAGGCGGGCCGACGAAGAGTACGGCCGTGCCGCCGGAACGCAGATCGCGGTGCGGGGCCTCCAGGGGGCTGTCATCTGAGCGGCCCCGTGCCGGGTGGGGACCAGCCGGTCGGTCCTGCCGTGGTGGTGGTGGTCTTGAAGCCTTCGGTCTTGTTTGCTCGAAGGGCGAAGTTGTTGGTGAACGTCTTGCTGAGGTCCACCGATCACCGGTTGGATACTGGCCACTGCAGTCGTCGCGGGCATGACCCGAGCGATCAGCCGCCAATGACGCTGTGCCCAGCAGGATCGGTGCCGCCGCAGACCCTTGGCAGATGGCGGCAGGGATGCCAGCTGGCCTGAGTTCACGTGGACCCAACACAGGTCGTTCCTTGAATCCCACGCGGTCGCGCCCTGGTCCCGCACGACGTGCCGGATCCCAGCTGATGCTGGACGACGGGTGACCATCACCAAACGTCGGCATGCCATCAGCCGATATCGGGCACCAGATGTCGGGCAACAATCACCTGTGCATAGGGACTTCGACCAATCCGCGAGTAACACCCAGAAACGTCAAGGGCACCGCGGTGACCGCCAGGACAGCGGTGATCGGGAGCGACCACTCCCCCGTCTGGTCGTCGCGCTGCACGAGTAGCGCCAACTGCCCGTCGATATGGGCAGGGCTCATCTCTGGCGCAGATCGTCGGATGGGGGGCCGTCGGGGCAGAGGGGTCAGCATTTCCGGCGCCATGTCGCGGTGACGGCCGCGGCGCCTCGGCGGAGGCTGATGTCACGCCATTCACCAGGCGAACGGGCCAACAGCGACGCGTCATACTGCCGCCTGCTGGGGACGGCCCGAGGGCACTTGGGGCGTCGTCGGCCGGGGTGGCCGGCGCGGGCAGGGAGGCCGGTTCGGCCGTTGACGTTGGGGGGACGGGCTGCCGGGTGGCTTCTGCGCGAACCCAAGCGGCGATGACGGCGTAGATGTCGCGAGACATGGTGAATCTCCTGCGGTGTGGACCGGTTGCTGGCAGCGCGGACTGGCCGTTGCTGCCCCCGCGCCCGAGCCGGGCAAGGGGGAGCGACGCGGCCGGGCCGGTCAGCAGCGCAGGACGTCGTACCGAGAGAGTTGGTCTGCGGCCCGGCGATGAGCCGAGGCTGGTGCCCGTCCTTGGGCGCCAAGGGCAGTGACCCTGGCGAGGGCGTCGCACACGACCCGATGCCAGCCGAGTACCACCAGGCGGGAGCGGTGGCGGCAGCGCGAGACGATGGACGCCCGGTGGCCTCCGCCGTGATGGGGTGCGTCGCGCACCACGTCGAGGCCGCCGTCCGACGACGATGACACCTGCAGGGTCTCGCAGGTGTCATGCTCGTCGGACGTTGGCGTCAACGCCTGCGGATGGTGCAGGACAGCGCTGTCGCCGGTAGCAGACGGCGGCACATCAGCGAAGGCGGGAGTGAACGTCGTGATCAGGAATGCCAGTAAGGCCACCAGCAGCGTACCGCGCACACCGCTGCGGGCCGCGTGTCGGCCGGTGTTGACAGCGCTGGACATGCAGGGCCTCCCCCAGGGTGTCCGGGAGAACAAATCCCCTGGACAAGGGACGACACACTCGACATAACCCAAAAGGGGCCACAACGATCCGTGAGTGGGTGAACGGAATCAAACCTCTATGCGCATGCCGATGATTCAGCCGACCTGCGCTCTGTGACGCGAGCGCAGTCACGCGTCACCGCCCGCGTCCTTCGGTCCCGTTCGGTGATGCCGCGGGTGTCCTTGATGTGCAGAGAACCCAGCATGGCGCCCTTCGGGACGGTGACCGGGAAGCGGGAGTACCCCCCTCGAGCGCCACCCGCTCCAGGTCGCCTTGGCCGATGATGTGCACGACCGTGCGCATCCGCCGTGCCGGGAAACGTCTCGATGCCCTGCCCGTCGGTGATGACCTGGTGCTGGCTGCTCGGAGCCGGCACGGGCAGCAACGGCTCAATGAGCAACCACAGTTCAACCGACACGATCCACGGCCGCGACTGACGTCACCCCCACGACCAGACCGACGAACGGACAAGCCCGAGGTCACATGATCAACCACTTCTGTTAGGGCCAGTAGACGGGAAGGTCATCGTTGTCCGTGCCTGTCGGGCATGCTTCGGGGAGTGTGACTGATAGGCCGATGCTCTCCATCGCGGCTTGGAAGGGGACACCGGGAGGGGTTGCCGCTGACCAAATCACGGAGGTACAGGTACTGGTGTCGCAGTTTCCCCCGAATGTGAAAAAGTCGCCGCTCTCCACGGACTTGCAGCGGCACACTGCGTTTCTCGGGTTGTACGGGTCGATTTCGCACTCCACGTCCAGACAGTTTGCCCATTGCGCTCGGGATGTGCAGGACATGGTGCGGGTATGGTGGTTGGTGTTTTGCGTCGAGAACGTGGATACCAATCTCCTGTCGACTGGCGCCCGTTCTGCACACGAGGTATAGCCGTAGGAATAACCGTATTCCACCACGCAGCGGCAGATGAGGATGTTCGGGTCGCTCGGCGAGGGTTTGCAGGCGGCTTTGGTACACAGCGCGTAGCGCTGTTTGCAGAGCCATCCCCCAGCGAACTTCACTTGCTTTGGTCGCCAGTTCGCCCAGGTAAGGCCGCGGGCCGTCGCGCGGGGGGCGAAGACGGCGGGCACCACCAGGGCCGAGGCGAACAACAGCGCGCGTCGTGCGACCGTTGATCTACCTCGCGGTTGGAGTGCCCTGGTCACCAGGTCGGCGATCTCTGCTGACCCGACTGCCGGCGCGGCGGCGAGGACCTGGTCGGTGTCGATCAGCAGTGCGCTGGGCGTGCCGGTCAGACCGTACGTGGCGAGCAGCATTCGGTCTTCGTCCACGAGTAGGTTCCGCAGCCCGTACTCACGTGAGACGGCAGCGCCGTCCGCGGAGGAACCGCCGTTCACGATTGCGATGGTCAGCCGGTCTGCATGGGCCTGTTGCCACCGGGCCACCTGTGGCAACAGTGCGTCGCACGCGCTGCACGCGTGATCAGTGAAGAGAAGCAGGAGTGGCTGATGCGCGGCGGCAAACAGTTTGGCGAGAGTCCATTCTTGTCCCGTTGTGTCCGGCAGTGAAAAGCCCGGTGTGACCATGCCGGGTCGCACTTTCCTGGATCGCTTGAGTCCCAACACCACCCAGCACGCCGCTGCGATGGTCCCCAGGCCCGTGAAGAACCATGGGACACGTCCATCGGTTGCGACGAATCCCGCCGTGACTACGAGGAGCGCGTTGCGTGCGAGCGTGCCCCACCCAACCGGTGTGGCGCGTAGCCCGCCGAAGCAGTGGCAATCCGGGGTCCGGCCGCGTGCCATGCTCACCATGATGGCCAAACAGAACGTCAGCAACAGTCCGAGCGCTCCAAGCGCACCGATTCTTGCCCACGGGTTGACGATAAGGGCCAGGGCTGTAGCGAACTCGTAGGAGATGAGAAGGTATCCAAGCGGCATTCCGGTTCGAGCCGGGAGGCCGAAGCTTACGATGGCGCGAGGCAGTCTCTTGTGGTCCATGAGTTTGGCGATCCCCGCGACCCCGAAGACCGCAGCCAACACCAGCCGTGCCGCCAGGACCATACCCGCTCACTCCAAACGTTCTGGACGCCCTCCGGACGGAGCGCGGGCATCACGCACACGTACCACGGCTCTCCGGTCGACTCGTACCGCCTTGCGAGGCCGCGAACAACACTCCACAGGTCAGACTCACCCAGACGGCCGTGAGCCCGGCGGCCGATCGACATCGATGGCGTCCGTTGAAGGTCCTCGGCTGATTGCGTAGCGCTTCCACTCCGGCGCTGCGGGGCCCTGCCTTTCTGCCACTGCCCGCACAACGGCCTCTGCCGGATCGGGAGCGCTTCAGCGTACGTAGAGGTCGCCGGCGTACTCCCCGTGGCTGTCGCCAACTTCCACCCCGACGCCGGGCTGACTCGGCACCTGCGGACGCTGGACATGCGCGGGAAGGCTGGCGTGAGGTCATCTCTGAGGTCCTGGAAGGTGGAGGCCGCAGTGTGACGTTAACGGTCTTCACATGGGCGAACCGCGTTCGACCGGGGCGCGGTTGCAGTCCCGCCGTATCGCCACCGCCCTGTCGGCGTCGTCCAAGAAGAGGCCGAGCCCCTCGATCGCCGCCCTCCGCACCCGCGTATCTCGGTCCGAAGCGTAGAGACGAAGGATCCACACGCTCGCGCATCAGTACGGCGCTGTCCGCACCGGCCATCGACTCAGTGCCGTCCGGCGCAGTGCGACCGGGGCCTGCACCCGCTGCGGGCCCCGGACGCGACCGAACGGTACGAGGACGAGACCGGTGAGGAATGAACTGAGCGGGATTTCGAATACGAGGGCCTGACGGTCTGTGTGAAACTTGCAGCATGGACATGGGGCGGGAGTCGCGGTGGGAGAAGGACGCGATGACGGTGGAGATCATGTTCGCCCTGGTGACGGCTGCCGTCCTGGCCGCAGCCGTGTTCGGCGCGCTATTGGTCCCAGCACTGGTCGTCGGTGTCTCGGAGCCTGCGGGCAAAAGCCTGCTCGTGGTGGGGATCGTGCTAGCTGCCCTTGCTGCGGTGTGGCGTGTGGTGCGGGTGCTGCTCCGCTTCGATGCGCGTCGGCATCGAGGGCGTTGACCCCAGGTCGATCTCACTCACACCCGAACGCCTCTCGCCGCATGCCCGCGACACCGAGCTGGACAACGCCGGGCGGGCCGCGCTCAGTCACGGCGTGACGGTACGGCGCGGCCAGGGCTACACGCTGCGCGTCACCGCCTCGCTCGCGGTCCACCGCCAACTCCTCGCCCGCCGCCAGCTCCTCGACGGCACACAGGGCACCCCGGCGGTCCCGGCACAGCGCGAGGCCCCCCGCGAGTACGAGAACCTCATGGCGACAGGAACCGCGGACAGAGCCAGATTCAAATCTCGCGGGAGTTCACTTGCTAAGCGTTCAGCCAGTCTCCTATCGTGGGTGCCTCACGTTGGAGGTCTCGATGTCACAGCCCCACGAATCCGCCGAGCAGACCCAACCGCGGGTGATGCCGCTCCCCGAGGAGCACTGGGACACACGAACCCGGACGCTGCTGGCCACCGCGGCTCGCGACTTTGGGGGCCGGATCCCGAACATCTTCACCACGCTCGTACGCCATCCCGACCTCTACGAGCAGTTCATGCCGTTCGGGGGTCAGTTGCTCCGTAGCGGGCGCCTGCCGGGCAGGCTCCGCGAGCTGCTGATCCTGCGTACCTCCCGCAACACCGGGGCCCGGTACGAGTGGGGACGACACTTTCCTCTCGCCAAAGCCGCGGGCGTCACGGACGCGGACATCGACCGCCTCGCCGAGGGGCCCGAAGCCCACGGCTGGACGGAACTCGAAAGGCACCTGGTCCGGGCGGCGGACGAACTGAACGGCCACGCAAGGCTGTCCGACGCCACGTGGGAGGTTCTGGCCGAGCACTTCACCGACGCCGAACTGATCGAGATCGTCATGCTGGTCGGGCAATACCACATGGTGGCGTTCTTCCTGAACACCATCGGCGTGGAACTGGACCCCGGTTTCGACAGCACAGGCTTTGCGGAAGGAGGCCGGACCCATGGGTGAAAGGGACCTCAAGCGGGCGGCCCGTCGCCTGGCCGGCCGCAAGGTACTGGTGGTCGGCGCCGGCACCCGTCCCGACGACGACCCGCACGCACCCGTCGGCAACGGCCGCGCGATCGCTGTCCTCGCCGCCCGGGAGGGCGCCGACGTGGCCTGCGCCGACGTGTCCGTTACGGCCGCGGCCGCGACTGCCGAACTGGTCGGCGCCGAAGGGACGCTGGGGATCGCCGTGGCGGGTGACGCCACGGATGCCGAACAGTCGGCCGCCATGGTCGCCGAGGCGGTCCGCGGACTGGGCGGTCTGGATTCGATCGTGGTCAACGTGGGCGTGGGTCTCGGCTCCGGGCTGGAGGGCTCGTCGCCCGAGGAGTGGGACCGTGTGCTCTCACTGAACCTGCGTGCACCTTTCCTGGCCGCCCGGCACGGGCTTCCCGCGATGGCTGAGGGAGGCGCCGTCGTCTTCATCGGGTCGGTCGCCGGATTGCGTGCGGCCACCAACTCGCCGGCCTACGACAGTTCCAAGGCGGGTCTTTACGGGCTCACCCGCCATGTCGCCAAGGAGGGGGCGGCACGCCGTATCCGCGCCAACCTGGTCGTCCCCGGCCTGATCGACACCCCGATGGGACGACAGGCCTCCACCAAGCGGGTCTCCCGGACTTCCTCGTTCGAGCGCATCCCCCTGGGCCGCCAGGGCAGCGCTTGGGAAGTCGCGGAGGCCGTCACGTTTCTGCTCTCCGACCGTGCCTCGTACGTTACAGGCCAGAGCCTGGTGGTCGACGGCGGGCTCAGCGCCGTGTGACGCGCGTTGTCCCCGTCCCCTGCGTCCCCCGTCGACCGCCGCACGTTGCGACGCGGCGGCCGACAGGCGGCTCAGTCGTCGCCTCGCGTCGGCGAAAGCCCGAGCACCAGCATCTCGTGGGCGGCCCGTCCGATGTCCGCCAGGCGGGTTCGTGCAGAGTCCAGTTGGTACTGCAGGAGCACACCGCGAGCGATGCTCTCCGCCAGAAACGCCTGCGCGACCACGTCCACGTCCGGGCGGATGCTCCCGTCCGCGATGCCCCTTCGGATGTCCTCCTCGATGCCGCTCCGCACGAGACTGAGGTGGTCGGCCATCAAACCCTTGACCCCGTCATCGCTGCCGACCGCCTCGACGAGCAGCACCAGCAATGCCCTCGCCCGTACGCCCGGCTCAGGCTCCGCCAGACGGGCGAAGAGCTGGTCGAGCTTGGCCAGCACAGCCTCCAGTCCGCTCATCCGGGCGTACTCGGGCCGTGCCCGGAGCAGGTCGATGAACGTCTCACGGATGTCGGCGACCACGTCCTCGACGAGCCCGGCCTTGGACGTGAAGTGGTAGTTGACCATGCCACGGCTGACTCCCGCACGGTCGCCGACCTTCGCCACCGTCAGCCCGCGGTAGCCCTGCTCCGCGAGAATCTCCAACGCCGCGTCCAAGAGCCTGCGCCGTGAGGCCTCCCGCTGGTCGTCGCGCTTGGTCGGGGGGCGTCGGGCCGCCGCAGTTGGTTCGCTCATCGCAGCAGCAGTATGCCATCGACGGCTGGGCTCCCTGTGCCCGTGGGGCAGGAGCGGGCCGTTGCAACATGCAACATGCGGTACCGAGATACTAACCAGTCGGTATGTCACGGGCGTCCGGGGGCGGCCAAATCCGCCCCCGGACCCTGCCGCGCTCAATCAGTGAGCGGACCGAACTCCTTGCGAGTGTCCACGGGCTTGCCGAAGAGTTGCCACCGTTCGCCCTTGAATCGCATCAGCTGCAGTGTCTCGATCGGGAAGGCGTCGTCCGGCCCGGTGGACAGGGTGACCCCGGGCAGCAGCATGCCCACCTTGACGTCCCTGAGATTGCGCACCGCGTCCCGCAGCCCTTCGCGGGTCGGGCACTTCATCGCGTCCAGGGCCTTGTGCAGGCTCGAGGCGACGGCCCAGCCGTAGGCATTGAACTGGTTGGCCGGGTCGGCATCAGGTGCGTACTTGTGCATCGCGTCCTGATACGTCTTCACCTCCGGGTCCTGCGCCCACCGCGGGTCGGCAGGGTCCTTGAAGTACGTGGCGGACACCACCCCTTGGACGTTCTTGAAGCCGACCGGCTTGAGCACCGCGGCCGACGAGGACACGTTGTTCACAATGTGCAGCGGATTCCACCGGGTGTTCTTGGCATCGGCGGCAAGGGCCTGGCTGCCGAACTTGGGCGTGGTGACGTCCAGCAGCACGTCCGCCTTGGCGCGGGCGAGGCTCGTCATCTGCGCCGAGACCGACGGGTCGGTGACCTCGTAGCTCTCCTCCGCGACCACCTTGACGCCGCTGCCTGCGACGGCCTTCTTGAACCCGCCGAGCAGGTCCTTGCCGAAGTCGTCGTTCTGGTAGAGGACGGCGACCTTCGCCTTCGGCTTCTCGTCCTTGAGGTACTTGGCGTACATCCGTGCCTCGGCAACGTAGTTGGGCTGCCAGCCGATGGTCCACGGGTGCTCGGTGTCCGTGCCCCAGACGGAGGCGCCCGTGGCGACGAAGGGCTGCGGAACCTTCTGCTGGTTGAGGTAGTCCCACACGGCCGCCGTGGAGGGAGTGCCCAGGGTCTGGAAGACGGCGAATACCTTCTCCCTCTCGACCAGCCGGCGGGCCTCCTCCACCGCCTTGGGCGGCTGGTAGCCGTCGTCGCGGACGACGAACTCCACCTTACGGCCGCCGATGCCGCCGTGGTCGTTGACGTACTTGAAGTAGGCGGCGATGCCCTTGCTGATCGTGCCGTACGCGGACGCCGGCCCGGACAGCGGGTATATCCCGCCCAGCTTGATGGTCTTGTCGGTGATACCCGTGGTCTGCTGGCCCTTGCACGCGCCGCCGGCGACGGTGCCCTGGTCGTCCTGCCCTCGCTGGGTGCTGCAGGCCGTCGCGGTGAGCAGCGCGGCGGTCGCTGCCGCGGCTGCCCGCAGAGCGGTGATGTTTCGCATGTGATTCATTCCTTTTCCGTGCGGGGCGGTGCGCCCACGGGTTCGGCCTCGACAGATTCGGGATCCGCAGGGGTGGGGGGCGCGGACGGTTCGGACGTGGACTCGGGCGGAGGCTCCGCCACCGGCGATAGTTCGGATGCGGCTGCGCCGGCGCGGCGACGGGCGACGGCAGCCCCAGCCCGGCTCGCCAGACCGGCCAGCCCGGTCGGAGCCACGGACATCACCGCGATGATCAGCAGGCCGAACACCACACCGGGTGCCGCCTCGCTGAGGTCCTGGGCCACGCTCGGCACGTACATCACGAACGCCGCGCCGAGCAGCGGTCCGTACAGCGATGCGAGCCCTCCGACCACCAGGCCGGCCAGCAGCGTGATGGACAGGACGAAGCTGAACGAGTCCGGCGAGACGAAGCCGATCACCCAGGTGTACAGGCACCCGGCGACACCCGCGAACATCGCGCTCCAGGCGAAGGCGAAAGTCTTGTGCAGCGACAACCGCACGCCCATGACCTCGGCCGCGCTCTCGTTGTCCCGCACCGCGAGCAGCGCGCGCCCGACCCGGGAGCGCAGCAGGTTGCGGGCCAGAAGGAGCGCCACCGCCGCGACGGCGAGGACGAGGAAGTACGTCCACTGGTCCTCCGCCAGTCCGCTCCAGGCCGGCGGCTGCGGCTTTCCCACCGTCAGGCCCATGGAGCCGCCCGTGACGGCCTCCAGCCGCTTGAGCAGCGGCGGCAGGAACACAGCCAAGGAGAGGGTCACCAGCGCCAGGTACAGCCCGCGCAGCCGCAGTGCGGGCACCCCGAAGCCGAGTCCCAGCAGGAAGCATGCTGCGGCCGCGACCGGCAGGGTGGCCAGGTGGCCGGTGTCGAACCGGTCGAGCATGATCGCCGCGGTGTAGGCGCCGGCCGCGAAGAACGCACCGTGGCCGAGCGAGATCTGTCCGCCGAATCCGACGAGCAGGTTCAGTCCGGCCAGCGCCACGGCGTATACCAGCACCATGGTCAACTGGAAGACCTGGAAGGGGGCGAAGTAGAAGGGCACCACCATGGCGACGGCCGCCGCGAGCAGCGCGGCGAGCGCGAACCGCGCGTGCCTGGTGCGGTCGAGGACCGCGGTCATCGATCTCATGCCCGTTCCACCGCCGCCCGCCCGAACAGGCCCTGGGGGCGCACCAGCAGCACCGCAAGGATGATCACGAGGGGTACACCGACTTTCAGATCGGGGCCGATGACGTCCACATACGCGCCCGCCAGCGTCTCGGCCACTCCCACGAACAGGCCGCCGACGACCGCGCCCACCGGACTGTCGAAGCCCCCGAGGGTGGCCGCGGCGAACGCGTAGATGAGCACCCCGCCCATCATGTTCGGCTCCAGGAACAGCACCGGAGCGACCAGCACGCCCGACACCGCACCGACCGTCGCGGCCAGCCCCCAGCCCAGCATCAGCACACGGCTCACGCGGATGCCCGACAGCCGGGCGGACGCGGGGTTGCAGGCGACCGCCCGCATCACCAGGCCGATCGAGGTGTGCTGGAAGAGCAGGTACAGCAGGCTCATCACCGCGGCCACCACGCCGATGATCCCGAGGGTGGACCAGTCCACGCGCACCCCTGCCAGGTCGATCCCACCGTCGGGGAACGGCTGCGGGAAGTCCTTGACGGTGAACGACCAGATCAGACCGGCCGTCGCGTTGACGAAGATGAACAGGCCCACGGTGACGATGACCACCGTCAGTTCGGGCGCATCCTGCACAGGGCGGATGACGAGACGCTCCACCAGCATGCCGCCGACGAAGGACACCGCCAGCGTGACCGGCAGCGCCAGCCAGAACGGCATTCCGGAAGCCACCAGTTGCCAGGCCACGTAGGTGGAGAGCATCGCGAGTTCGCCTTGCGCAAAGTTGACGATCCCCGTGAACCGGTGGATCAGCACCAGGGCCAGTGCCAGGCTGGCGTACACCGCTCCGGAGCCGACCCCTTCCACCACTTGCTGGAGCAGATCTGTCAAGGTGCTCACCCGCCCAGCCCGGAGCGTGCCGGAACTCCGAGATAGACCTCGGCGACCTGCCCGTCCTGGCGGATCTGCGCGGCCGGTCCCGACAGCACCAGGCGGCCGGCCTCCAGCACGTGGGCCTGATGCGCAATGTCCAGCGCAAGTTGAGCGTTCTGCTCGACGACGACCACGGTGGTGCCCTCCTCCTGGTTGACGGTGCGGACGATCTCGAACAGCTCACGCGTGACCAAGGGCGCGAGCCCCAGGGAAGGCTCGTCCAGCAGCAGCAGCGCAGGCCGCAGCATCAGCGCCCTGCCGATGGCGAGCATCTGCTGCTCGCCGCCGCTCAGACTGCCCGCGGCCTGCCGGGACCGCTGGCGCAGCTTGGGGAAGTACTCGTAGATCCGTTCCAGGTCCACCACCACGGCCGCACGCTCGCCGCGGCCGCGCCACGGGCCCCGGGTGCGCAGGTGCGCGCCGATACGCAGGTTTTCCTCGACGGTCAGCTCGTTGAAGGTGCCACGACCCTCGGGCACATGTGCCACACCGAACCTTGCGGCATGCTCCGGGGAACGGCCCAGCAACTCGGCACCGTTCAGGGTCACCGATCCGCGGCCGCGGATCATGCCGCACAGGGCCCGCAGGGTTGTGGTCTTGCCCGCGCCGTTGGGTCCGAGGACGGCGCACACCTCGCCCCGTGCGACGGAGAAATCCAGTCCGTGGAGCACTCGGGCCTGGCCGTATCCGGCATGCAGGCCGGAGACCTTCAAGAAGTCCCGCTCCGCGCTCTCCCCCGCCTCGGTGCCGTCGATGGGAGGCCCACTCACGCCGCCACCCCCAGGTACGCCTCGATGACGACCGGATCGCGCTGGATCTCCTCCGGCGGGCCCTCAGCGATCTTGCGCCCGAAATCGAGGCACACCACCTTGTCGCACAGACCCATCACGAACCCCATGTGGTGCTCGACCACCACGAGCGTGACGTCGAAGTCCCGGCGCACCGACCGGACCAGATCCGCGAATTGTCCGACCTCACCGTGGCTGAGGCCGTTGACGGGCTCGTCGAGCAGCAGCAGCCGGGGCCGAACCGCGAGGGCCCTGGCCAGTTCGACGCGTTTGAGCGTGCCGAACGGCAGCCCGGATGCGGGATGGTCGGCGACGTCCTCCAGGTCCAGCCGCCGCAGCAGATCGTCCGCCCGATCACGCAGTTCCGCCTCCTCCCGCCGGACGCGGGGCAGCCGGAGCGCCGCCGCGAGGTGTCCGGTACGCCCCCGGCTGTGGGCGCCGACCATGACGTTCTCCCGGACCGTCAACCGCGGGAACAGGCCCAGGTTCTGGAAGGTGCGGGCGATGCCGCACTCGGCCACGGCGTACGGCGCCAGGGCGAGCAGGTCCTCACCTTCGAACGACACCGTCCCCGCATCGGGGGTACAGCGCCTGGTGAGGCAGTTGAACAACGTGGTCTTGCCGGCTCCGTTCGGCCCGATAAGCCCCACGGCGGTGCCCGGCTCGACGGTGAACGCGACACCGTCCAGTGCCGTGATTCCGCCGAAACGCACGGTGATACCGTCGACCGTGAGCATGAGTGACGCCCCTTCCGACGTGCTGGGATGTGGGCGAGCGTCACAGTAGGTGGGGGCCTTCCCGGCGCACATTGGGTGCGAGCACCCAACTTCGGGTCCGCCGACCTGTGCGCGGCGCACAATGCCGCCGACATCTCCCCCACCGCACCTGTTGACGGGACACGAGGAGACGACGACGATCTGCGCATGCCTCGCGGTCTCACCCTGGGCACCCCAGGTCTGTCCGAACCACTGCTCCAGGAGCGGCGGCGGATCCTGCACGCCGTCGAGGAGCGGGTCGAGGACGTGGTGGAGACCGCAGTTGCCGTGATGCGTACCGAGATCCCCTCGTACGCCCTCCAGAACGAGCCGTTCTTCGACGACGTACGCGACCAGGTCCTCACGCACTACCGCATCAAGCTGGCAGCACTGGCCGACGACCGGGAAATCGCCCCGGAGGACCTGGCCTTCAGCCGCGCGGCGGCCATGCGCAGAGCACGAGCGGGGTTCGCCCTGGAGGACTGGATGAGCGCCTTCCGGATCGGCCGGCAGGTCTTCTGGGACGCGGTGGTGGCCGGCGTGGGCGCCTCGGAAGCGGCGCATCAGGCCGCGCTGTCCCTCGTCACACCCATGATGCGGTACGTGGACTACGCCAGCACGCACGCGGCGCAGGCCTATGTGGAGTACCAACAGCACGTCGTCGCGGACGCGGACCGCGAGCGCCGGGACCTGCTGGAGCAGCTCCTGGCGGGCGTGGCACCGACGCGTGGTCCGCTGCTGGCCGCAGCACAGGCGTACGGCATCGGGCCGCATTCGCCGATGATGGTGGTGGTGGCGGTCTGCGACAGCGAAAATTCCAGCGGGGACCTGGCCTCCGCCGAAAGCGGCTACGCCACGAGCGCGGCAATCAGCGTCGCCGGCGTCTGGGCCAGCAGGACACTCGTCGTCGTGCGCCAAGGCGAGGTGGTGGCCGTACCCGTGATGCGCGCCGGCATGGACGAAGAGGACATGTGCAGCCACTTCGAAGGCGTGCAGCAGCGGCTCGGCCGCAAGGGGACCGTGCTGTCCATGGGCATCAGCACAGTGGCCCGGGGCGCAGCCGAACTGCCGCGCGCCTACCAGGAGGCGAGGGCCGCCCTCGACCTGGTGCCCAATGGTGGCGGGGTGGCGGCGCTGCCGCGGCTGTCCCCCTTCGACTACCTGG
This sequence comes from Streptomyces sp. NPDC054794, assembly GCF_053611585.1. Taxonomy (NCBI): domain Bacteria; kingdom Bacillati; phylum Actinomycetota; class Actinomycetes; order Kitasatosporales; family Streptomycetaceae; genus Streptomyces; species Streptomyces sp. NPDC054794. Next base: position 62,994 of record NZ_JBSHAQ010000010.1, read on the forward strand.
CGCTGCGCGCCGACGACCTCGCCCGCCAGCTCGTCGATCCCCGAGTGCGTGCGCTACTGGACGAGGACCGCAGACGGGGTGGCACGCTGGCGGCCACCATTCGGGCGTTCGCGGAGGCAGACCTGAACCTGCGACTGGCCGCCGACCGACTGCGGGTGCATCACAACACGGCGCACTACCGCTTGCGCCGCATCGAGGAACGCACCGGATGCAATCCACGCCGGATCGCAGACCTCCTGGAACTGCTGGTCGCCCTCGCCATCCGCGACGAGGCCGGGGAAGGTGGGGATTGCCGATGAGCGGCTTCGTGGAGCCTGCTGGGACCGAGGTGGCGGCACGTCATCGGCCCGACGAGCACGGGACATCCCGCTTGCCGGAGGAACCCCGCGAGCCGGACCTCCCCCTCCGACGCGCGCTCCTGGACGCGGCATTGAAGGTCTTCACCGAGCGCGGCTACGCCGACGCCGGCCTCGCCGAGATCGCGGCACACTCCGGCATCCCCGTGGGCAGCCTCTTCCAGCACTACGGAGGCAAGCGCGGGCTGTACCTGGCGCTGTGGGAGGAGTTCCGGGAGGAGCAAGAACGCCGGACCGCGGCAGCGCTGGCCGCGGCGCGCGGCCGCGGAGTGGACGACCCCGTCGCCGTCTTCACCGCGGGCGCACGGGCCTACCTGGACGGTATCTGGAACAACCGGCCACTCGGCAGGCTCCTCGCCGAGGACGACGGTCCAGCCGGCTTCGACGCGCTGCGCCGCCAATGGGACCGGGCATGGGTACGGCGCAACGCCCGACTGCTACAGGTCGACGAGCGGCACCGCGCAGGCCGGGTCAGGGTGATCGTGCTGACCACGGTCATCGGAGGGGCGGCGCGCGAGCTGGGCGACTGCGCGGACGAGACAGAGGCCCGGGAGATCGTGGACGAGGTGTGCGGCATCCTCACCCACCTGTCGACTCCGCCCGGCTGAACCGCGACGCGGACGGTGAGCACCGCCTGCACGCCGCTCTTGTGGCGTTCGTGTCCCACCCGGGCTGTTGCGCCGGGCCCGGTCCGTTGGCACGCCGGGCACTCAAGACCGGCTCGAACAAGGGCCAGCAGGGAATCGAACGCTGTGCCCGTCGTGGCGTGACGCCTGCTCGGCAAGCCTTTGCTTTGCGTGACTTGTGCGTGACCTTTGCTTGGCGGAGTCCACCGTTCGTCTGCCCTTCACGCAGAGCGTGCTTGGGACTTCTAGGGTTGCCGCGCCGCTCCCCACACGACCGTCACCTCTGTCCGGAGGACAGTCATGACCGCCGTCAAGGCTCCCAAGCGCACCAGTCGCCCGCACGCCGCACTCGCCGGGGCTGTCGCCCTGACCGCCACGTCGATCGGTCTGTGGGCCGCCACGACCTCCCCCGCTCAGGCCGCCGCCCTCCCGGCCCCCGACCACGTGGTGGTCGTGGTGATGGAAAACCACGCCTACTCGCAGGTCATCGGCGGCTCCAGCGCCCCGTACATCAACACCACCCTCAAGGCGGGGGGCGCCAACCTCACCCAGTCCTACGGCCTCACCCACCCCAGCGAGCCGAACTACTACATGCTCTTCTCGGGCTCCAACCAGGGCCGCACCGACGACAGTTGCGTCCCGGTGGGTTCCATCTCCGCGCCCAACCTCGCCTCCGAGCTGATCGCCGCCGGGCAGACCTGGAAGAGCTACAACGAGTCGCTGCCCAGCCAGGGTTCGACGGTGTGCAGCAGCGGCAAGTACGCGCAGAAGCACAACCCGTGGTTCGGCTTCTCCAACGTGCCCACCAACACCGCCATGACCATGGCGCAGTTCCCGACCGACTACACGACACTGCCGAAGGTCTCCTTCGTGGTACCGAACCTGTGCAGTGACATGCACGACTGCTCGGTCTCCACGGGTGACACCTGGATCAAGAACAACCTGGGTGCCTACGCCACTTGGGCCCAGAGCCACAACAGCATCCTCGCCGTCACCTTCGACGAGGACAACAAGCTGTCCGGCAACCGCATCCCCACCGTCCTCTACGGACAGCACGTCGCGCCCGGAAGCTCCAGCTCCACCGCCTACAACCACTACAACGTGCTGCGCACCGTCGAGGACCTGGCCGGTCTGACCACGCACGCGGGCAACGCCGCCTCGGCATCCGACATCACCGGCATCTGGAACTGACGCCCGTGCATCTCGCGGACTCCCGCAGCACCAAGCCCGCCGTCGCCCCGGACACCCGTACGGGGCGACGGCCGGCCACCGTGCCCGGCACCGTACTGCCCTGGGTGCGGTCAGCCTGATCACGGACATCTCCTCGGAGATGATCACGGTCTTCCTGGCGCTCTATGTGGTGGCGGGCCTCGGCCTGCCCCCCTCGGATTCGGCCTCCTCGACGGCATCAACAATGGCGTCGGGGCCCTGGTCCGGCCGGCCGGCGGCCACCTCGCCGACCGGGGAGGCCGCCGCTTGGCAGGCGTCGGCTATGGCCTGGCGGCGCTGTGCAAGCCGCTACTGCTGCTCGCTCACACCCTCCCCGTGATCGGCGCCGTGCTCGCGGCCGACCGCAACGGCAAAGGCTGCGCACCGCTCCCCGGAACGCGATGATCTCGCTGGCGACTGAACCCGAGCACCGGGGAAGAGCGCTCGGCGTGCACCGCGCCATGGACACCACCGGCGCGCTGCTCGGCCCGCTCGTCGCCTTCGCCGTGCTACGTGCCACTGTCGACGGCTACGAGGCGGTCTTCGCGGTCAGCGGCTGTGTCGCCGTGCTCGGGGTCTTGGTACTGGTGCTCTTCGTGCCCCGCCACATCACCGCCGCCGGTCCCGCACAGCCGCCCGAGCCAGAGCGGCCGACGCTGCGCGATGCCCTCGGGCTGCTGCGCCGCCCGCAACTGCGCCGGCTCACCGTGTGCGCGGCCCTGCTCGGCCTGACCACGGTCAGCGACGCCTTCCTCTATCTGCCGCTCCAGCGCGAAGAGCCCCTGCCGGCCCACCTGTTCCCGTTGCTACCGCTGGGCACCGCCGCTGTCTTCCTGATGCTCGCCGTTCCGCTCGGCGCACTCGCCGACCGCATCAGCCGCCGCCGGCTCTTCCTGGCCGCGCACGGGGTCCTGCTGCTCGGCTACGGCCTGGTGCTCAGTCCCTGGCGCGACAGGGCCCCGGAGAAGGACGTGACGATCGCCTTGGTCGCGCTGTAGACGCCGAGGGGGGACACCGGGGCGTAGACGAGTGTCGAGGAGACGTTGAGCAGAGCGCCACCAGACCGGGCCTGCGCGAGGAAGGCGTGGCGAGGGTGACGAGCGCGTGGACACGCTGACGGGCGAGCAGGCCGGCGGTCCGCCAACCAGCCCCTGCCCACAGCCCTACTCGCTCGCAGAAAGACCGGCCCCCGACATCCGCGGTTCAGCCCGTTGCGGCCGAGCGCTCGTCGCCGCCCGGGCGTGACTGTCGGGCATGTTCTGTGCGTGCCGCTTCCAGCAGGGTGCGCCAGGAGGTCACCGTCGGCCGGCGCCGCAGAAGGGCTCGCCGCTCCCGCTCGGTCATACCGCCCCACACACCGTGCTCGATCCGATTGTCGAGGGCATGAGCAAGGCACTCGGTCCGCACCACGCACCCGGTGCAGACGGCCTTCGCCCTGCTCTGCGCAGCGCCCTCGACGAACAGCTCCTCCGGATCAGCCGCGCGGCAGGCCGCGCGCTCGCTCCACTCCCCATCCGTGCCCACCCCTGTGCCGTCCTCTCCCCGAACCGGCCCGACCCGCTCCCCCACGTGCGGGACACGCATTCGAGACCGTACGACAACCACCCCCGCACAGGGAACCTCGTCACCCCGGCAACCATCCCCTCGGGGGACAGTCCCAGGGCCGGGGACGATGAAGGGGGATGCTCACGCAGTCGGGTGTTCAGCACGTACTCGCGCGAGGCGCCGACCTCGCGGCGCAGTGCGGACAGGTCGACGTCGAGGACGTGGCCGTTCGATTTGCGGGGCTCGCCGTTGATGAGCACGGCGCTGATGTTGCGGGCATCGGAGCCCAGCACGACGGTGCCGATCGGGTCGTTGAGGGGCATGTTATTGAGGTCCTCGGCCTGGATGACCAGCAGGTCGGCCTTCTTGCCCAGGGTGAGTGAGCCGGTGACGGCGGCCAGGCTGTTGGTGCGAGAGCCCTGGAGGGTGGCGAAGTCCAGGACGTCTCGGGTGGTGATGCGGTGGGGCCGCTGGCCGGTGCCGTAGGCGGCGTTCACGGCGCGCATTCGCTGGATGGCGTGCAGGGCCCGCAGCTGCGTGAACATGTCGCTGGCCAGGGCGACTTCGACGTCGATACTCAGTCCGGGCGGACGCCGACGGACAGTGCCCCGTCGACGGCGGGGATCGCGCTCTCCAGGCCGATCTGTGCGTCGGACGTGGGGGGCGAGCGCCACGGTGGTACCGGTCTCCCCCATCACCTTCCATGCCTCCGGGGTCAGTCCGGTGGCGTGGATAAGGGTGATGTCGGGGTTGAGGACGCCGTCCTTCGCCCAGCGCAGGACCGCCTCGGAGGAGGACGCGCCGAAGACGGCGTCCACGCTCACTCCGATACCCAAGTCCTTTGCGACGCAAGCGAGTTCAGGACCATATGCCAGCGCCGGTCCAGCGATCTCGTCGGTGGCGAGCGTCGCCAGACGCAGGGTCAGCAGCTGGTCGTCGCTGCTGAAGTATTGCTCCTTGATGCGCGTCAGGTCGCCGGGCCACTGCCGTTCCCAGTCGCCGAAGTGCGGGCCCATGGAAGCGTGCACACCGCGGATACCGGTGTCACGCAGGGCCTCGATGGCGGCGTCGGAGTGCTCTCGGGTACGGGAGTTGTGGGAGAAGTCGAGCATGGCCGTAATGCCGCTGTCGATGGCGGTGAGGGCGGCCAGCCTCGTACCGATGTACATGTCCGCGGGCCGGTAGACCGTGGCGTAGCCGGCCAGGGTGGACATGACGTAGCCGCCGAGGTCGTCGACGTCCGGCATGATCCGGCGCAGCTGAGCCTCCCAGGCGTGCCGGTGGGTGTCGACGAAGCCGGGGCTGAGGATGGTGCCGGCTGCGTCGACGACCACGGCGTCACCGGCGCTGAGGCCGGGACCGACGGCGGTGATGGTGTCAGGTCGCCGCGGTCGATGACGCCGAGGCCGGGGTCCATGGTGACGATGGTCGCGCCGGTGAACAGGATGCGCCGTCCCTCTGCGGGGCGGCGCCGAAGCTGTTCGAGAACGGCGGCGCTGGTGGTGTCGCTGACGTTCATGCGTAGGCTTCTTTCCGTACGTCGGAGAGGGGGTGCCGGTACTGCTCGGCTTTCAGCCTCGGTCGCCCCGGCTACGGCAACCAGGCCGCCGTTTTCCCCAGGTGTCGCGCACCCAGGATCAGGACGGGTACGGGCGCGGTGCGCGGTCTTGGAGCCGGTCGTCTGTGGGCTGCACGTGCGTGGAGGGGGCCGGTCGTTGTTCTTGCGACACGGCATCTGCCGGTTGGCGGGTCAACCCAGCTTCATGACGCAGCCCGCGTGTTGCAGTTCGTCGCCCTTGAACTCCCCGTAGGCCCAGAAGCCGAGATCGTCACTGGATCCTGCTCCTCCGGGCTCACCGCAGCGCTCACCGGCTCTGCCTTCCGCAGATCAGCCACCATGCAGCCGGTGCCGCGCAGATCTTGTCCAGGTCGTCCAGCCGCACTGTCACCGGCGTGTCGGCCCACAACGCCGCGACCTTGCTCAGCGACGGCGTGAATCCCACCCTCGCGCAGGCAGTCGGCGGCGCGGGCGGGGCCAGCCGGCTGCCGGCCTGGACCGTACGAGCGGCACCGGGGGCGCGGCACCATACGGGACGGGGCGACGGTGGCGATGCTGAACGCGGATGTGGGCGGTGGGTACCGGCTGGCGCTGGCGGTGCTGGCGCAGTACCGGAGCGCACGCCCATCAAGTCCATCGACCCTTGATACGGACGGCCCATCACAGCTACTTGTACGCAGGCCCGCCTACGCGGCCGCCCTGAGCTACGGCATCGTGACGCATGCCGGGCCCTCTTGCGCTCGGCCAAGGCGACCGGGACTCGCCGCGGAACTCTTCGCCTTCGAGGTCGTCGCGGGCCAGGGTGTCCATGAGGGCGAGCGCGCCCTCGATCTCCTGCTCGTCGACATCGACCGGCAGGTACAGCTCCTGCGGGGAGCGGATCTTGTCCGGCCAGCGCACGGCGTGCGGCACCAACGCTCCCTCCCTCACACTCAGCAACCCGAGGCATTCTGACGTTGCGGTCCTCCAGCTCGCACACCTTGCGCACCCGAACCCGGCCCATGTCCTCCAGGTGGAAGTGGATGCTGTGGTCCTCCGTCGCGCTGACCACATTGATCGGCACCGTGACCAGACCTGTCGATCGAAACTGGCGGACTCCCACTCGTTCTCATCCGTGCTGGCGGCAAGGAGGCCAAGTCGTCACCGAGCCGCGCACCCAGCGTGCGGGACTGCGAAGGCAGATCCTGGGAATGCAGCGACGGAGAATGCGTGACTATGCTGGATCCAGCCCCATCGGGGGCTTGAACCAGGGCGCTGGCCCCATTCGCCGCCCCACACCCCGAGCGCGCCGCGATGCTCGTCAGCCGCCTGCGCTCGTCACCATGCGCTTGCCGGACTTTCCAGGGAGTATTCCCATGGCTGCTCAGACCGCCTCAATCGTTCTTGAGCCCGAGGCACAGGAACTCGCCGACGCAACCTCGCAACATCCGTTCCTGTACGAGCTGGATCCGACCGCAGCGCGTAAAGTCCTCGACGACCTCCAGGCCGCACCGGTCGACAAGCTGCCGGTCGACGAGGAGTGGGTCACCGTACCGGCCACCGTGGGCGACGTACGGCTACGCATTGTCAAACCGCAGGGCGCCACCGGAACGCTGCCCGTCGTGTTGTACATGCACGGCGGTGGCTGGGTGCTGGGCAACTCCGGCACCCACGACCGCCTGGTGCGCGAATTGGCGGTCGGGGCACGTGCGGCAGTGGCCTTCGTGGAGTACACGCCGTCGCCCGAGGCCCACTACCCCGTGGCCATCGAGCAGGGCTACGCCGCAGCGCAGTGGATCATCCGCGAGGGAGCGTCCAAGGGGCTGGACGCACAACGCATGGCAGTGGCCGGGGAATCGGTCGGCGGAAACATGACCGCCGCACTCGCCCTCATGGCCAAGGAACGCGGTGACGTCAAGTTCGTACAGCAGTCCATGTACTACCCGGTCACGGACGCGGCCATGAACACCGGTTCCTACGACCAGTTCGCCACCGGCTACTACCTGAGCCGCAAGCTGATGGAGTGGTTCTGGGACGCCTACACGACCGACCCGAACCAGCGCGCTGAGATCACCGCGTCTCCCAACAACGCCAACCTCGAACAGCTCTCCGGCCTGCCACCCGCTCTGCTGCTCGTCGACGAGGCCGACGTACTGCGCGACGAGGGTGAGGCGTACGCCGCGAAGCTCCGAGCAGCCGGCGTTCCGGTAACCACAGTGCGCTACGACGGCACGGTCCACGACTTCATGCTGCTCAACTCGCTCAGTCAGTCCAAAGCCGCCCGTGGAGCCATCGACCAGGCCACCTTGTTCCTGCGCAACGCCCTCGGCACCGGCCAAGCGTAGAGGGACGGCGCGCAGGTGCTCGGACAGCTGCGCGCCGAGGGAACCCTCCAGAATTATCAGGGTGATGCGGGCGGGAACGGTGACGCACAAGGTCTGTACGGCGACCAGCTCCGCCGCCGTGACCGCGTCAGCCGCGCCCGGCAAGTCTCCGCCACCGTCCAGTTGCTCAAAACGCGCGCCGGTGAGGCGCGGTGCCACCCCGGCGTCCGGTCAGCGCGTGGCGAGGAACTCGAGCGTGTCGATCATGCGGTTCGAGAAGCCCCACTCGTTGTCGTACCAGGCGACCACCTTGACGTGGCGGCCGTCGACGCGGGTGAGTGCCGAGTCGAAAATGGAAGAGGCCGGATTGCCCGTGATGTCGGACGACACGAGCGGGTCGTCCGAGTACTCAAGGATGCCGGCGAGCGGCCCCTCCGCTGCGGCGCGGTACGCCGCCAGCACGTCGTCGCGCGTCACGTCGCGGGCGACGGTCGTGTTGAGTTCGACGATCGAACCCACCGGCACCGGTACGCGGATCGAGTCGCCCGACAGCTTGCCGTCCAGGTTCGGCAGCACCAGGCCGATAGCCTTGGCGGCACCGGTCGTGGTCGGCACGATGTTGACGCCGGCGGCCCGGGCACGACGGGCGTCGCGGTGCGGACCGTCCTGCAGGTTCTGCTCCTGCGTGTAGGCGTGCACCGTCGTCATGAACCCGTGCTCGATACCGGCGAGTTCGTCGAGGACCGCGGCCAGCGGCGCGAGCGCGTTGGTGGTGCATGAGGCGTTCGAGACGATCGTGTGCACGGCCGGGTCGTAGGCGTCGGTGTTGACCCCGAACGCGACCGTGACGTCGGCACCGTCCGACGGCGCGCTGACAAGTACCCTCTTCGCGCCCGCGTCGAGGTGGGCGCGGGCTGCCTTGGCCGAGGTGAAGCGGCCGGTGGCTTCCAGGACGATGTCGACGCCGAGTTCGGCCCACGGCAGCTGCGCCGGTTCGCGCTCGGCCAGCGCCATGATCCGACGGCCATCAACGACGAGAGCGTTCCCGTCGACGGTCACCGGGCGCCCGAGCCGACCGGCCGTGCTGTCGTAGGCGAGCAGCCGGGCGAGAGTGGCGGGCTCCGACAGGTCGTTGACGGCGACGATCTCAAGGTCGCTGTCTCGTTCGAGCAGTGCGCGCAGCACATTGCGTCCGATGCGGCCGAATCCGTTGATGGCGATGCGAGTCATGAGTGATGTCCCTTCTCTTCGCCACAAGGCTCGCCCGCGGCCGGCGCCGCTGACAGTGGCGGGATCGCCACGGTTCAAAAGGATCCCGCCACGCGGTGCCGGACGGGTTACTCGCCCAGGGTGAAGGTGCGCCGGTACTCGCTCGGGGTGGTGCCGAGGATGCGCTGGAAGTGCAGCCGCAGATTCGCGCCGGTGCCGAGACCGACATCGGCGGCGATCTGTTCGACGCTCCGCTGCGACCGCTCCAGCAGTTCACGGGCCACGTCGATGCGGGCGCGCATCACCCACTGCATCGGCGTGTAGCCGGTCTCCTCGACAAAGCGCCGGGAGAACGTGCGCGGCGAGACCCCCGCCTGCCGCGCCAGTATGTCGAGGGTGAGCGGCTCGCCGAGCCGGTGCAGCGCCCACTCGCGGGTGGCGGCAAACCGCTCGCCTCGGGGCTCGGGGACGCTGCGTGGCACGTACTGGGCTTGGCCGCCGCTGCGGTAGGGGGCCGCAACCAGACGCCGGGCCGCGTGGTTGGACGCGGCGACTCCGAGGTCGCCGCGCAGGATGTGCAGGCACAGGTCGATGCCGGAGGCGGCGCCGGCCGAGGTGAGCACGCTGCCCTCATCGACGAACAGCACGTTCTCGTCGACCTGGACGAGCGGATGCTTGGCCACGAGTGCCCGCGTGTAGTGCCAGTGCGTCGTGGCGCGCCTGCCGTCGAGCAGGCCCGTGGCGGCGAGTGCGAAGGCACCCGTCGAGATGGCGGCGAGCCGCGCGCCCCGGTCGTGGGCGGCGATCAGTGCGTCGACGACGGCCCGCGGCGGGTCGTCGCGGTCCGGGAACCGGTAGCCGGGGACGAAGACGATGTCGGCCCACGCAAGGGCGTCGAGGCCGTGGGCGACGTAGTAGGAGAGGCCATCGCCGCCGGTCACGAAACCGGGTGTCGCCCCGCACACCCGCACCTCGTACGGCATGCTCGCGCGGGTCGTGAAAACCTGCGCGGGAATTCCGACGTCGAGCGGCTTCGCGCCATCGAGCACAAGGACGGCGACGCGATGCAGGCGGGAGACGGGCACAGGAAAAGGCTACGTGCGACTGAGCGTCCTACCTGGCAAATGAGCGGGCGACCTGTCACTTCTGAGCGTCCCGGTTGTCACTCCCGGCGGACCTTCACTACCCGGGTCGAGCGGGGTGTCACGTGGGACCACGTGTCGGTGCGATGGCCGTGGTGGGAAATCGACAACGACAACGAGTTCGCGCGCTGGAACGGGATCGTCGCCCTCGGCGTGGGCAGCGGTGGAAGCGCCGCGCCTGAGGTGACCGCCGAGCTGTTCCGAACGGACCCTCCGCCCGAACAGCTGCAGGCCGGAGGCGTCTGCCGGGTCGGCGTGCCGCCCACCGTGGTGCATGTAACGGCCGTCGACCGCCACGATCCCCCGCTGGAGACGGCCTGGCTGCCGCATCCCACCCAGACCGTGACCGTGCCGCGCCGAGGCCTGTCCTATCGCGAGTTCCCAGACGACAGCCATCTCGATGGCCCGGGGTACACCATCCATCCTGGCGACGGGATCCCCTTCACCTTCGAACTGCTGATGCGTCCATACGCGTCTCTCCAGGTGGGCGACGAAGTCGCCGACATCGTCGGCCGGGCATGGCGGTTCGACGGACCCTGGCACTGGACCGCCTTCGATGGGAAGCCCGCCGGTGCGGGCCCTGCGTGGCCACTCGCCCTGCTCACCCGAGCAGGGACGCCGTGCTCCGTCGAGGAGGCCGAAGCCGTGGCTGCGAGCACGGCGAGCAGTTCGCACGAGGAGACAGTCCGGGACTGGATGGCACTCACCGAGGCCTCGCCTACGCCCTGACCCGTCGGGACGCCCGCGGCATCTCACCCTTGGCTGAGCACGGACCTCGCTCTACGGACCAACTATCGTGCACCGTCACAACACCGCGCGCCTTCATCCTCACAGGCCGGCCGTGCTCAGCCTGGCGTGCGGCTCCCCCTCAGCGAGCGGCGTGGCTGCGGTCCGTCTCGGGTGGCGGGCCCAGGGTGGGCATGCCGAGGTCGGCCGGGGGCGGTGCCGTGTGGCAGGACGTCGTGCGGCGGCGATGCCGTACGACCAGGGCGCCGAGCCCGGCGGCCACGGACAGGACCGCCAGGACAGGCATCCAGAGCGCCCCGATCGCGGAGGTGACGCCGATGCCGCCGAGGACGGCCAGGATCGGGCCCGCGCAGCACACCGCGCAGGCGGCGAGCGCGGCCGCGCCGGCGCCGAGCATGCCCCAGGGCCGGGACGGACGTGGAGAGGAAGCGATCATGCGCTCACTCCGAAGAGGTCTGTCAGCATCCCGGCGGCGGGCTCGGGCGCCCGCACCTCCAGCTGGAGCGCGGTCGGGGTCAGGTGCAGGGTGAAGTCGAAGAACGCGCAGCAGCCCTGCTCCGCCGCAGCGAGGGTCGCGAGCTCCCCGGCCAGCTCGGCGCCGGCGGGGAAGGTCAGGCGTAGGCCGTCCGGGATCTTCTCGTGTTCTTCGGCCTTGCCGACCAGTTGCTGCCACTGCGCGGTGCGCTCGCCCAGCTCGGCGCCGCCGAGGGTGCAGGCCACCGGGGCGTCCCGCCACGGCTCGGCATCCGGGGAGAAGCGGGTCGGCGACAGCGTGATCGGCACGGGCCCGGCCGCCGGCGCCGGGCTGCTCGTGGTGCAGCCGCAGTCGGGGCCGCACGTGCCTGCGGGCGCCGGGCCGGACAGGTGGGCGTGGACACCAGCCAGGTGGGCGGAGAGAGCGCGAAGCTCGGCGATTCGGCCGTCGGTCTCCGTGATCCGGCCCGCGATCAGCGGAAGCATCCGCGCCCGAACCGAGGCACACACTCCTTGCTCGCGGACCTCCAGGAGTTCGCGGATCTCCTCCAACGCCAGGCCCAGGAGCTTGGCCGAAGAGATGAAGGCCAGGCGCTCCACCGCGTCCTCGCCGTACACCCGGTACCCGGAGGGGGTCCGTTCGGCGGGGAGCAGCCCGGCGTCCTCATAGAAGCGCAACGTCGTGGCCGGAACGCCGGAGCGCTCGGCCAGCTGCGAAATGCGGTAGGTCGTCACACCGCCGACGGTAAACCTTCGACTCGACTCGAAGGTCAAGCGCACTCTCACCCCAGCGCGGCCGGCGCACCGGGACGGTCTCGCCACCGCCTGGCCTGCACACCAGGCAGGCGACCCGGCATTGAGTGTTTCAGTCCGCCACACTTGCCATCAGCATTGCTCAGGACGCTTGCCGCACGACGCTCCGTGGTTGATCCTGCGACGGGTGACCGGGATTTGGTTGCCGGAATGGTTCCTGCCGGGTTATCGGAACTTGAGGGTCTTGAGCATCTCTTCGAACCGTATGAAGGCGGCGGCCGAAGGGTTCTGGACCTGAGTGACGTCGTTCAGGGTCCATGCCACGAGCGGCCTGCCGGCGGCGTCGATGACGGCTACTCGGAAATCGTAGTCCGGCTGGAGCCCGAAGCAGTCCTTGTCGGGGTCCGCTTTGGCTGTCGGACAGCCGAATGATCCGTCCATCGGCTCATTCGTGGTGCCAGTCAGCAGCGTGGCGCCCCGGCCACCGACGGTCGTGGTCTTCTCGTCCCGCCAGTTGGCGTGGTATCCGGCCTGCTCATGCAGGTATGCCACGTAATCCTTGTAGGTGGCGGGCGGCGTCTCCGGTCGTCCGTTGCCTCCTGGCCCGTACACCACCGCGGGCAGCAGGAATCGGACTTTGTCGCCGGACTTCACCCACGTCAGGAACGTGCGGGTGTCCGACACCGGCCGGATCCCCAGGGAGGTGGGGACGGTGATCGTGAGCGGCACCATGAAGGACTGGCTTGTGTACGTGCGCGATGCCGCTGTGGAGGGTGATGATTGAGCGGCTCCTCCTGTGTCGCCGCCGCAGGCCGACAGAGCGAGCAAGGCGCACGCGCCCGTGACGGAGACCAATAACCAACGAGCGCGCGTAGGCCGCAAGCGGCCACCCCCAAGGTCGTGAGATACGACTTTGAAGTCACTGCATCAGCTACGGCAAGAGTAAAGACGTATAAATCAAACCAGTTGGCCTCCGTGCCGCACGGGGTGACCTACAAACGCCCTGTCGAAGGTACGCATAGACGGCCCACATCACGGGCGCCCTCGTGGGCTGTTCGCCGAAGTGGCAACCGACCCGCTGGAGACCGCATTCAGCAGTGCGTTCACCAGCCAAGATCACCAGCCGCGAGCAGCTTCGGGCGAGACGAGGCACCGAGCCGGGGCGGCAGCCAACTGTGCTCACGGCATTTGTGACCGAGCGTTGTAGCTGGCCCTGAGCGTTCTGGGCCTGTTGTGAAAGTCCTGCTCACGAGGGGTCTGACAAACGTAGGTGGCGTCGCTGTCAGTAGTGCCATGCATGATCGGCGCGTCAGCTCTTCACGGAGAGGGGGAAGTGCCATGCCGATCACAAACCAGCAGGTGACGGGACACACATTCCTGCGGCAGATGTACGACGACTCGTACTTCCCTGATCGTGCAGTCGACGGGGGCAGGGCGATCTTGCTGCGACTGTGCGAGCGAATTGAGGCCGAGCAGCCGTCGGATCTGGAAGCCTTGTATGCGCTCACCCAGGCCGCGACGGAGGAGTTCAACCTACTGGACAAAGAGTTCGTGGCGGCCGGGAGCGGGATCGAGACGGTTGCGCGTGAGTGGATCTCTCCATGGCGGCATCCCCGAGGCGCCACTGGGCGCTGCTCATGGTGGCCACCCAATCGCGCCCCAGCTTGACCAGCTCGTCGTAGCGATCCCGGCTCACACTGCCGATCATCTCGGGCGTCCGGACACCACCCCCACGGGCTCGGGCGCGACACTATTCCATGCCGCCAACTCGCCCTGAAAGCCCATCACTTCGCACCATCTGACGCCCGCCGGCCGTCCGAAAGGGCGTGCGGCCCCGGCGCGAGAAGCGGCCCTATGGCCCCAGCATGCGCGGTCTCACATCCCGCGCTGCTGCGTGCGCCGTCTATGCCAGGCCCGTTCGCGACAGGCGGGAGAACAGCACGTTGCCGAGGAAGCACGTTCGACACCAACGGTCCAGGACACCCCACACTCCGGGCAGGTGGCAGCCCTGGCACCTTGCACCGCACGGGCCCTCGCGCCTGCCCGCCGCCAGTGCCGCGAACGGCACACCGACGTGCAGAACACCGCGGCCGCCTTCACCGTCGGCATCAATGGGCCACCACAGCCACGGCAGAGCCGCGGCCCGGGATCGTCGTCCGTGATCACGACCAGCCTCAGCCAGGGCGCTCCATCCCTGCCCACGGGACCACCAGAGGGGCCCGGTCAAGGCAAGCCGAAATCCCGTGGAGCCCACCTGCGTGGCGTGGAATGCTCTTCGACGACTGCTCACGGAAGGGAAGGCTGAAAACGTGTACGTACCGCCATCTGCACGAGCTCTCGATGATGACGAGCGTGAGCTCGTGGAGCTGGCACGCCGCACCATAGACGCGCATACCGACGCCGGGCCCGACGAAGACGGGATCCACACGATGGGCGCCGCGGTCATGGCCGCCGACTACCGGATGTTCGCCGGCGTGAACCTCTACCACTTCACCGGCGGACCCTGCGCCGAACTCGTGGCTCTGGGAGCCGCACGAGCCCAGGGCGCCCGCCAGATGCGCTGCATCGTTGCCGTGGGAAACCACGGGCGTGGGGTCATCGGCCCGTGCGGGCGCGATCGGCAGGTCTTCGTGGACTACTACCCCACCATGCGCGTCATCGTGCCCACGCCCGCGGGGCCCAGGTCCATTCTCGCCGCCGACCTGATGCCGCTGACTCAGCGATGGACCCCGGAAGGCATGAACGGCCTCGACCCATCGCTCTACCACGACCCCGAGACGGCCGGTCCCCCGATCATCCGGTTCAACCCCCGCTACCTCGAAGACGTCCGCTCCGGCGCCAAGACCAAGACCACCCGCTACCGGGACCCGGCCCAGCTCGGGCCGGCACGGCTGGTGTTCGAGAGCGACCCCGAAGTCGTCCTGCCGGCAGAGGTGACCGGCATCAGGCACTGCCTGGTCAGCGACCTCACCAACCAGGACGCCCAAGCCGAGGGGCTGACGACCGCAACCGAACTCCGGGAAGGCCTCAAGGGCCACTACCCAGATCTGGCGGGAACCGACGAAGTCGACGTAATCACCTTCCAGATCAACGACAAGACAGGCGCCGCTTAAACCGCGGAGGCACCAGCGACAACTGGGCCGCAAGGTGACGACAAGCCCCTGACCGCACAGATTTCATAAATCAGAACCTGTCCGAGGCCCGCTCATTTTTGTCATGCAAGGCTCAGACACAGCTTCTAGAGAAGCGTTTGGTGCCCTGGGTGGTGACCCGCACGACCGGTGTGTGGCCCCGGTGGCCCCAGGTGCGGCCTTTGGGCGGCCTCAGGCCCTGGCCGGCTTCGTCCTCGAAGCCGGCCAGGCGCCCAAGTCCGCCAGGCGGCGATCTTCGCCTCGTTGCACTCGGCGGCCTTGCGGGAGGGCACCTGCACGCTTCAGCCGATGCGGTGCAGCAGCAGGTCCAGCCCGGCCAAGGTGTACTCGGCGCCTAGCCGGCGGCGCACGATCTCAGCGATCCGGGCCAGCGTCCAGCACTGGTCACTCCAGCCGGAGGGGACAGGACCGGCGTCCAGCACCGCCTCCAGCACCCGGAGTCGTCCCGTGTCCAGCTTGCAGCGGGCCCCGCCGGGACCCTTGGAGGCCAAAGCCTGCCGACCACCCGAAGCCAATGCACGCCGCCACCGGTTCGCCGACATCCGGGGCAGCCTGAACCTCCGGGCCACCTCCCGGTCACTGGCCCCGGCCTCGACCAGATCAGCGGCTTCGAACCGCACTGCTCACGCCAAGCCCGGTCCTCGGCCGTCAGCCCACCGCCATCGGGATACCTACCTCACCTTCCCGACATAGCGCATCCCACGGGAGCCGTCACGACCCGACGTAACCCGCACCGTTAGAGATCTCCTAGGGCCTGTCTGACGGGTCGCGTCACCGACCCCGCACCCGCCAGCAAGGTCACCCGAATGGCGCAACATGGCGTGCCACCCACATGGGTGAAGATCAAGCTGACTAGTGGCCCAATTGAGACAATCCGTGAAAGGGGAACCAAATGCGCATTCGACGAATCCTCGCTGCCGTCATCGCCACGGCAGCCCTCGCCGGACTCGGCCTCACAGGCGCCACCACCGCCACCGCCGAGAGCCTCACCCCGGGTGAGTGCACGCAGGCCGGCGGAACGGTCGATTGGAGCAACCCGACCGTGCCCGGAACCGGGACCTGCAGGGGCGGTACGAAAGACGGGCAGACGGTCGACTAGACCCCACCAGGAGACGCCTCGCAGCCACGCGCTGCGGGGCGCTCCCGCCCGAGCGTAGCCAGGAGAGTGGCAGGGACCGTGCCGACCCGTCGGGCACGCTGGGTCCGAGTCGGCCCAGAAGCACGTGGCGGGTGGGAACTCCTCATCTCGGCTGCCGGCTCGCGGCTCGTCATGATGAGCGAAGGGACGGGCTGACGCTCGCCTTCGAGGGCGCGCTCGCCCATGACGAGCGCCTGTTCCAAGTCGCCCTCCCGCGCGCCCCGCCAGGACCCCTGGAGGCCAAAGCCTGCCGACCGCCCGAGGCCAACGCGCGCCGCCACCGGTTCGCCGACATCCGGGTCGGCCTGAACCTCCGGGCCACCTCCCGGTCACTGGCCCCGGCCTCGACCAGATCAGCGGCTTCGAACCGCGCTTGCTCACGCCGAGCCCGGTCCTCGGCCGTCAGCCCACCGCCATCGGCATACCTCACTTCCCGGCATAGCGCATCCCACGGGAGTCGCCACAACCCGACGTAACCCGCACCGTTAAAGATCTCTAGTGGTGCATGATCAGCGGGGTGAAACTGTGGAAGCGGCAGTGGCCTGCTCCGCAGGGTAGGCCGTCTGCTGGACCGCGCCGGCCACCCCCTGCGTGGTCAGCTGATCGAGATCTGGCAGGCCAACTCGGCCGGGCGCTACGCCCACCGGCATGAGCAGCACAACGCCCCGCTGGACCCGAACTTCACCGGTGTCGGCCGCACCCTCACCGACACCGACGGCTTCTACCGCTTCACCACCATCCAGCCCGGCCCGTACCCCTGGCGCAACCACCTCAATGCCTGGCGTCCGGCGCATCCACTTCTCGCGGTTCGGTTCGGCGTTCACCCAGCGGCTGGTGACGCAGATGTACTTCCCGAACGACCCGCTCTTCCCGTACGACCCGATCCTGCAGTCGGTCACGGACGACGCGGCCCGGCAGCGGCTGGCCGCGACGTACGACCACAGCCTGTCGATGCCGGAGTTCTCGCTCGGCTACCCCTGGGACATCGTGCTGGACGGCCCCGCCGCCACCTGGATCGAGGAAGGACTCTGACTCGCCATGACGAAGATCGACCCCAGCAGGCCTCAGAGCGTACTGGCCAGCCCCTCGCACACGGTCGCCCCGTTCTACGGGTACGCGCTGACGTTCCCGAGTGGCGGTGACATCGCCCCACTCGGGCATCCCGACACGATCACCGTCCAGGGGTATGTGTACGACGGTGAGGGCAACCCACTGCCGGACGCCTTCGTGGAGCTCTGGGGCCCCGATCCCGACGGCCAGGTGCCGCGGGTCGACGGGTCGATGCGGCGCGACCCGGCGACCGGCGGCCATCTCGGGCGCAACAGCGTGGAGTTCACCGGCTGGGGCCGCATCCAGACGGACGCCAACGGGCACTGGTACACGCGCACGCTGCGGCCCGGCGCGCTCGGCCGCAACGCGCCCTACCTCAGCGCCTGCGTCTTCGCGCACGGTCTGCTCGTTCATCTCTTCACCCGGATCTATCTGCCAGGTGACGAGGCGACGCTCACCGCCGACCCGCTGCTCGCCCGACTGGACGAGGAGCGACGCGGCACGCTGATCGCCGCCGACGAGGGTCGGGGAACGTACCGGTTCGACATCCGCCTTCAGGGCCAAGGCGAGACGGTGTTCCTGGAGTTCCAGTGAACCCCAACGGCTCCGGGGCGAACATCAGGCCGCGCACCGTACCCGCGCTCACCGCGATCGCCCTCAGCGCCGAGAAGTGGCTCGTTTGCGCCAAGCACCAACGTTCATCGTGACGAGGGCCGGGCCGCCCTCCGTGTAAATCCTTGGGCGATGTCGTGAGCAATAGGCAGCATCGGCGTCGACGACGACCACTACTCCTTGAGATTTTCGCTCCTCTTCGTGGTTGAACATAAGCGCAGCGCAATCGACCTGACGCGAAGTCCTCTTGAGTCGACCTGGAGGCGGCAAAAGACTGCTCGGCAAGGCCCCGCTCGCGTCCCGGGACGCGGCACGGTAGTCACGATCGCCATGTGAGGAGAACGTCGATGCCCGACGCCGGCCGTCGAGACGACGCACACCCGATCACGCTGACCGACGGAACCGCCACCCGCACCCGGGAGGCGGCCCCCGTCGACCTGGTGCCGGTCCAGGAACTGCACCGCCGTTGCTCGCTGGGCAGCCGAGCCCTGCGATACCACGTGGGCAAGTCCGGGATCTCCCCTGCCGAATGGCGTCGGCTGTCCAGCCCAGAGCGCGGCACCACGCTGGTGACCGCTCCGGCCGAACGTACGGAATACATCATCGCCATGACGAACGTCATGCGTACCGATCAACAAGGGGTGGGGGGACTCGCGATCCTGGTCGAGGACGCGTGGCAGGCCAGGGGGCTCGGCACCGCGCTGGCCGAACATGCGGCGACCGTTGCCCGCCGCGAGGGACACCACGCGCTGGCCGCGACGGTGGCGGCGAGCAACAAGACGATGCTCCACGTCCTGGGGAAACTGGACGCGACGCCGGTCGAAACCACGGGGCCCGTGCTCGACCTCCGCATCCTGCTCTAGACCTTCATGCCGCTCACCGGCGTCCACCGGATCTGCGTACTGCACAGGGAGACCACGGCCGCCGCAGCCGCGACCACCGCCAGACCCCACACCAGGCTGCTCGAATTCGCCACGAAACCGATGAGCGGCGGCCCGGCCAGCAAACCCGTCGTACCCATCGCGGCGACCAGTGCCAGCGCCTGCGAGCCCTGTTTCGCCGCAGCCACGTAGACGCAAGGGGTCACGGCCGCGCAGCCCAGTCCGACGCAGGCGAACCCGATCAGGGCCGCCACCACTCCCCCGCTCACCAAGGCGAAGACCAACCCGGCGGCGGCCACCGCACTGCCGAGCAGGACGACGCGCCCGTCGCCCCAGCGGCTGCGCCAGCCGTCGGCGAAGAGCCGGGCCACCACCATCATGCCGGACACCACGGCGATGCCCATCGGCGCCAACTCCGCGGAGGCCTTGGCGACTTCCCTCATGTAGAGGGCGGACCAGTCGTTCATGGCGCCCTCGGTCACCGTGCCGAACACCATGGCACAGCACATCCAGAGCGTCATCCGGGACGGAAGGCTCCAACC
Source organism: Streptomyces sp. NPDC054794 (assembly GCF_053611585.1). Taxonomy (NCBI): domain Bacteria; kingdom Bacillati; phylum Actinomycetota; class Actinomycetes; order Kitasatosporales; family Streptomycetaceae; genus Streptomyces; species Streptomyces sp. NPDC054794. The sequence goes on from NZ_JBSHAQ010000010.1 coordinate 82,291, forward strand.
GGTGCGGGTCTTGCCCTGCCTCTCCTCCGCGCGAGCCTCGTCTTCAAGAAGACCGGGACGCGCCAGAGCCACCAGCAGGACGAGAACCACGGCAGCCACGCCGAAATGCGCCGCGACGGAGGAGGTCACCGCGTTCATACCGGAGGCGAGCAGCGCCGCGAGCAGGGAGCCGGCGCTGAAGGTCGCGTGCAGCCGGGCCATGGCGTTGCGTTCGTGCCGGGTCTCCAGTGCCGTTCCCTGTGCGTTCATGGCCACGTTCAGACACCCCACGCACACCCCGTCGGCCACCATGACCAACAGGGCGACCGGATAGTCCGGCGCCGCGGCGAGTGCCAGAAGCAGCAGGGCCAGACAGAGCGCCGACAGCAGCGCCAGCCGTGCGGAGCCCAGCCGCTGCACGAGCACCGGCACCAGGGGAAACGACGCCACCGCGCCGATACCGGCCGCCATCAGCAGCACCCCCACCTCGGCCGCGGTCAGCCCGAGGTCCGCCTTGATGGCGGGGATGCGCGCGGCCCAGGTGGCGTACTGGAAGCCGAGGGAACAGAACAGCGCGGCGATGGCCAACTGGCCGCGGTGGAAGGGATCATGGACACGGAACACACGCATCAACTCACTTCGTCGACTCGGTCATCGCCTTGGACATGTAGACGGCGTTCGCGCCGTAACCGCCCGGAGAGATCCCCGGGTGCGCGCTGAACCCGCGCGCCGACCAGAACGGCTCGCTGCGGCCGACGGCGATCAGCGAGATCCGCTCGAACCCGCTCGAACCGGCCGTCAGGGTCAGGTGGTTCAGGAGTCGCTGCCCCAGACCCGCGCCGCGCAGGCGCTCCGCGACAACGATGTCGTGCAGGTGCAGATTGCGCGCAGTCCGCGAGGGCATCGTCGGCTCCCCCGCCCGCGAGGGCACCGCCGGCTCCTTCACACGATCGAGGCTCGGGTATCTGAAGGGCGGATACGGCAGGGCCAGCAGGTACCCGGCAGGCTGGGCACCGACGTCCAGGACGAAACTGGTGTCCGGCGAGGCGTATGCCCTCGACTGCAGGGCCGCGCGCCCTTCCGAGAGGCCGAGTTCCGCGTAGGTCCGGGATTCCATCGCCGCGATGGCGTCCCAGTCGGCGTCGGCGATGTGGCGAATGGATACGCCGTCGCCGCTCATGGGCGTCCTCCCCCCGTGCAGGTGTACGGGAGCGGGGCGAAGCCGTTGAAGCCCTGGGTCGTGTAACTGATCGCGTAGGCGCCGCTGGCCAGCACCCAGACGGGATCGCCGGATGCCAGATTCCGGGGGACGTGCACGAGGCCGTGTCCCTGGGGGTAGGCGTCGTCGCTGTCGCAGGTGGGGCCCGCGACGACGGCGGGGACGTACTCGGCATCAGGGTGAGTGGGGAAGACGAGCGGGTACTGCAGCGCGTCCATCTCGTAGAGGCCGTTGAACTTGCCGCAGCTCAGGTAGAGCCAGTGCTGGCGCTCGCCGTCGGGGCGACGCCGCTCGGCCAGCCGGGCAACGTGGGCCCGGATGGCGCCGTGGTCGGCGACGAGGTAGCGCCCCGGCTCCATGACGAATTCGAGATGCTCGCCGTGGACCTTCCTGAGATGGCGCATTCCCTCGCGGATGACGGCGAATATCTTGTCCAGCGGGGGCTCCAGTGGTGCGCCGCACCGGTCGAGGTATCCGAGGGCCGGCAGACCGCCGCCGAGGTTGATGTGGTCCAGCACTATCCCGCGCCGGCCCAGGGCGGTCAGGACGTCCGCCAAGCACTCGACGGCGCTGTGCCAGGCGTCCGCCGTCATCTGCTGGGAGCCGACGTGCACGGACAGACCGGAGGGTGTCAGGCCCTTGTCCGGCGCCGCCTGAAGGATGCGCACCGCGTCCGCGGGTGCGCAGCCGAACTTGCCGCTGAGACCCCACAGCGCCCCTTCACCACTGGTCGCCAGCCTGCAGAAGACGCGGGCTCCGGGGGCGTGGGCCGCGATGGCCGCCAAGTCCTCGGCGCTGTCGGTCGCGAAGTCCCTGACGCCGAGGCGGTGGGCGTCGGCGATGTCGCGGTCCGCCTTGACGGTGTTGCCGTAGTGCATGTTTTCGACCGGCACGCCCGCGCGCAGCGCCTGCTCCAGTTCGCGGGGGCTTGCCCCGTCGACTCCGGCGCCCTTCCTGGCCAGATGGGCGAGCACCTCGTCCACCGGGCAGGCCTTCATGGCGAATCGGACGGCGACGCCGGGCAGTTGACGCCGCAGTGTGTCGTAACGGTCTTCGATTCCGGTGAGGTCGAAGACGATCCGGTCCTCCGTCGCGCGCGCCAGAGCGGCGAGCAATGGTGCGGACTCGTGCGCCATGGCCGCTCTCACCGTTGCCACCCGGGCGCCGGGGCCACGGAGGTGAGTGCGGCCGCCCGCATCAGCGGCCCCCATGCCTCCACCAGCAGAGCGAAGTCCTCGATGTCGCTGCGCGCTTCGTCGAGGAGGCGGGCACGCCGCTGCCACAGGAAGTCGGCGAACTCCGCGTATCTGCCGCCCAGTTTGCGGTACGCAGCGTCGAGGACGTCGAGTCGGTGGACGTTCTCACTCCGGTCGAGCCCTGCGCTCTCCCTGGCCAGCAGGGCTACGGCCGACGCGCGCACCTGCCCTCGTTCGTCGAGCAGCGACGCGCCGGTCCGGCCCATCTGGTCGTAGACGAAGTTGAAGTACAGCATCGACAGCAGGAACTTGACGAAGCGCAGCTGGTACGCCATGAACCCAGAGTCGGTGCGGCGTTCGCCGGTGTAGAAGTTGACGATGTTCCGGTTGTGCAGGACGCCCGGCAGTGCGGCGTCGTGGACCAGGTGGGTCAGGAAGTAGTCACTGCCGATGGTGTCGGTCGCGGGCGGCAGGGGCACGTGTTCGTGCACGCCGTGGAAGGCGATGTTGCACATGTCCACGCGCATGGGGTCGACCACGGTCAGCGTGGAATGGTCCCCGGCGAAGGCGTCCGTGCCCGCGCCCCGGAAGGACTCGTCGACGAGTCGCCTCTTCTGCTCGCCGGACCAGTGGACGGGCGCCCACAGACCGACCATGTCGTGGTAGACGTCGGGGTCGATCCGGAGTATCTCGCCGATGTCCACGGACAGTTCACCGACGAAGGAGCTGCCGACCATCACGACCTTTCGGTCCATGTGCTCCGCATCCAGTGCGATCTCGGTGACATGACGCGCGGCGTCGGCCGCGTGCCTGCCGAGAGACATCAGCTCGTGGTGGACAGGGAAGACACTCCGGCCGTTCACGACCTGGTACCGGCTGTCGGAGTCCCTGCGGTGGACGGACTCGCAGCCGAGCGCGGCGGCGACGAGGAAGGCGCGGTTGGTGCAGGCGCCGTAGGACACGCCGTCCGGGAGCATCAGATCCAGCAGGAGGTCGGGCTTCACCGCTTGGGCCCGGTCGATCACCCGGCGCAGGAAGTCCCGCTGCCGCGCCTCGTCGAGATGGTGTACGACGATTCGTGGGTCTCCGGATATGCGGTGCACGGCCTCGGCGTGCTCCGTGTACGCAGGCGCGGTGCATGAGTCCAGGATCAGGAGGTGCACCTCGGTGTCGAAGTGCTCGGCGGCATAGGCCGCTTCCTCGGCCACGGCCGCGATGGTCGCCGTGCAGGGCCTGTTGGTCGGCAGGGTCAGACAAATTCGACGCATGTCTCTTCTCCGGCCGGCTCTTCCGCCTCGTCGAGGTCCGCTCCGGTCCAGGACGTGAGGCCCAGCAGCTTGGCGCCGAGTTCGTCGAGAGTGGCCCTCCCGTACCTCAGGGACTCGTGTCGCGTGGCGTCGCCGAGCAGGGTCGCGTTCCAGTCCGGCGTGCTGAGCGTGCGCCATGACTCGATCCGGGAGCGTCGCATGGTCCGGTGGGACTCCAGCGCCGGCATCATCGACAGGTACTGGACCGCGCGTACTTCTCCGTCGGAGGTGTTCGGTGCCACGCCGTGTGCGAGCAGGCCGTTGAAGATCAGCAGGTCACCGGCCTCGAGTTCCGGTCGCACCACGGGGAACTCCGCGCGGTCGATCCTGGGCCGGATCGGGTCGCGGTCGAGCGGCTGGAGTGCCTTCCATCGGTCGAACTGCCGGAACAGCTCGGGGCAGCACTGGAAGCCGCCGAGTTCGGGCCTGGTGTCGTTAAGGGCGATGATCCCCTGCACCCGCTGTGGCAGTACGCCGAGTGTGGTGTCGACGTCCCAGTGGAGTTCGATGTCGAAGCCCTGGTCCGTGCGCGGGATCAGAGCCCGGTCACGGTTCTTGATGTTGGGCGGGTTCAGGTTGAGCCGGTCGAGCGTCACCCACAGTTCCTCGCAGTCCCAGACGTCGACGAACGCGTCGTAGACCCGCTGCGTCTGGCGGCTGTCCCAGATGAGCTGGTGGTGATAGGCCTCGACGAATCCATAGATGTGCAGTTCCCGGTCCAGGTCGGAGCGGTACGCGCGGTCCTCGTACCAGGTCTCCGGCCGCTCGGGGTCGAGTCCCTGGAACTCCCAGGCGAAGGCCAGCAGTCGCCGGGCCAGGGCGGTGGGGATCGCCTGCTTCACCACGACGTAGCCGTAGGTCTGCCACGAGGCGAAGTCCTCCTCGGAGAGGACTCGCAGCGGGCGGGTCTTCTTCAGGTCCCGCAGGGGTGTCTGGGCGAGATAGGCCTCGCCGTCCGAGCTGAAGTAGGGGATGTTCGAAGGGGCTCGATGGAGATAACGGTCAGTCGTGGGCATACGGTGCTCCACATCTCGATCTCAGGTACCGGCGACCCCAGCCGGGTCACCAACTGCGCGGAGTGAGGGGCGGCGGCCATACGGCAGGGTCACTGCACCACGGGCCACACCAGCCCCTCTTCGAACTCGCGCATCACTAAGTTGGACTAGACCAACTCGCATGTCAAACATCGCAGTTGAGGGCACGTTTTCGCCAACTCGGCGAAATTCGCCCCCACTTGACAAGATCGGCTAGCCTGAGCGGAGACGCATTGGTCTGTACCAACAGAAGGGCGCATGCGATGGCCTCCAGCAAGCACAGCGAAGAGTTGCGGCGACTGGCGCGCTCCGTCCTGCAGCCGGGGTTCGTGGGCACCAAGGCACCCGACTGGGTGCTGCGCGAGATCGCCGACGGGCTGGCATCGGTGGTGCTCTTCTCCCGTAACATCGTCAGGCCCGAACAGGTCGCCCGACTGACCGACCAACTACGCGCAGAGAACCCCGAGTTGATCATCGCGATCGACGAGGAGGCCGGCGACGTCACCCGGATCGAGTCCGCGACCGGCTCCACCCGGCCGGGCAACTTCGCTCTCGGAACGGTCGACGACACCGAGCTGACCGAGGCCGTCGCCGCCGACCTGGGACGCCAGCTGCACGCCGCCGGGGTAAGCCTCGACTACGCGCCCAGCGCGGACGTCAACTCCAACCCGGACAACCCGATCATCGGGGTCAGATCCTTCGGCGTCGACGCCAAGGTGGTGTCGCGGCACACCGGCGCCTGGATCCGGGGCCTCCAGTCGGGCGGTGTCGCCGCCTGCGCCAAGCACTTCCCCGGCCACGGCGACGTGGCCGTCGACTCCCACCACGGCCTGCCCGTCTACGACGCCGACCGCGCGCAAATCGCCGAACAGGCTCTGCCGCCGTTCCGCGCCGCCCTCGACGCGGGCGTCCGTGCGGTGATGAGCGGCCACCTGCTCGTCCCCGCCTACGACCCCGGCCTGCCCGCCACCCTGAGCCGACGCATCCTGGACGAACTGCTGCGTCAGGAGCTCGGGTTCGACGGCATCATCGTCACCGACGCCATCGAGATGGGCGCCGTGGCCGACCGCTACGGTATCGGTGGGGCCACGGTCAGAGCCGTCGCCGCCGGCGCCGACGCCGTCTGCGTCGGTGGCGAGAACGCGGAGGCGGCCACCGCCCGGCTGCTCGTGGACGCCCTCGCGGACGCCGTCGTATCGGGGACCCTTCCCGAGGAACGGCTCGACGAAGCGGGCCGCCGGATCCGGGAGTTCGCGGCCTGGTCGACGAGCCTGCGCCCGACCCATGCCGCCGACTGGGACACCGGCGGCATCGGCTTCGCGGCCGCCCGCCGGGCCATCCGCCTGCACGGAGCCGTACAGCACGTCCTGCCCCTGGTCAACGCACCACACGTCGTGGAACTCGTGCCCACCACCAACCTGGCCATCGGCAAGGAGACCCCCTGGGGCGTGGCCACTCCGCTGGGCGAACGGCTGCCCGGAACGACCTCCGTCCGAGTGCGGCTTGAGGACCTGCGGTCAACGGCCACCGCCCTGGAAATCTACGCACTGGCGCCCGCCGCGAGGCGGCCTCTGGTCGTGGTCGTCCGCGACGCCTCTCGGCACGCGTGGATGGCACGCGCTCTCGCCGCCCTCCTCGCGGCTCGCCCCGACGCGATCGTCGTGGAGATGGGCCTGCCGAGCGCCCCGGTCCCCGGAGCGGCCCAGATCTTCACCCACGGCGCTACCGCCGCGTGCGGGGTGGCCGCCGCGGAGGTGCTGGCGGGTGCCCTTTAGTTCTGGGAGGTTGCGAGGCGGGTGGCTAGGCCACCCTGGCGGTGGAGGGACCGCGTCGGTGGACGCCCAGCTGGATCCAGTGCAGTCCGCCGTCGAGGGAGTACCAGGCTCGCGTCGACGTCAGGGTGCTGGGCGCGGCACCCTTCGCGCGGCGCACGTTCAGGGTCAGCGGCAGGTCCACGCCGGGCTTGGCGTGGTTCCATGCGTCGAGGCGGATGCCGTACGCGGCGGGACCGAAGCGTGTGACACCGAAGGCCGACTGGGGTGTTGTGGCCCATGAGTAGAAGTACTCATGACGCCCAGCGAGCGGCGGGGAAAGATCGGGGGATGACGACGCGAAGGAAGACAAGAGCCCATCTCAGGATGCTGCCGTTGGCGGTGATGGTCCTGCTGACGGCGGGGTGTGGAACGCAGCGGGCAGGGAATACCGCCGACGCGTACCGGCGCTCGCATCCAACGCCGACCGGCATATCGACGCCGAGTACACCGGCGGACTTCACCTGTCCCGGCGAGAGCCCCAAGCCGACGGCGCCCCCTGCTGCCACCACCCCCACCTCAACCGTGCCGCCGACCGACCACTACGCCGAAAACCACGGCTTCCAAGTTCCTATCCCGCTCCACGGACAGAACCGCTGCGACGGACTCACCGCCGTCGGACGCGTGAAGAAGGCACTCGAACCGCTGCGCCGGCGCGGCGACTTCACCTCGGACAGCGTCCGCAACGCACTCACCCGCCTCGGCTACTCCGCCGGGAAGGTGCAGGCGTACCAGGACGGGTCCGCCGGGGTCGGCTTCCTCATCGACATCGGCGTCTCCCCCTGGTGCGTGGAGGGCACGATGAGCAGTGAATCCACCAAGGCGGATGCCTTCGGCGGCTACCCCGACGGCACCGACTGCCAGCCCCCGAGCGGCGGTCACTGACCACAGCCTCCGCCAGGGCAAACCAGCAACGCTCGCCGTCACAGGTCACTGAGGCCCTAAACACACCGTGGAGATGCCCATACCACGCAGGCGGCCGCTGTCGCGTGGCCGGGCATCGACGCGGCTGCCGCCGAACGCCGGCTACTGGCGCACGTACGGCACCGACTGGACCGCCGACGAGATCTGCCCATACAGACGCGCACGCACTACTTGCTGATCGCGAAACGCATCAGGGCGTGCTCGTCGCCCTGCTTGATCTTCCCCGTCACGTTGATCACTTCGAGCTTCCAGGATTCGCCGACTCGCATGGCCTTGGCCACGGCGCAGCCGTTGTCCTGGGTGAGCAGGCTGGGCCAGATGTCGGCGACCTGCTGAGAGCTTCCGCCGGTCGCGTCGTAGACCTTGAAGCTGATGTTGCGCGCCTTCTGGAAGGAACTGCCCTTCTTGAAGGCGGCAGCGACGAACACGATCGAGGTGACGTGGGGCGGGATGCGCGCGAACGCCACCGTCACCGTCTCGTCGTCCCCGTCCCCTCGGCCGGTCTGGTTGTCGCCACTGTGCACCAATGAGCCGTTGCCCATGGGGTCCAGAGAGTCCAGGCCGGCCAGGCGCACCGGGTCCGAACCCTGCATGGCGATGGCGATCAGGTCCAGGTCGGTTCCGGCCTTGCGCCGGAGCACGCCCATGACTCCGCCGCTGGCGCCGCCCGTCGGATCCCAGGACACGCCGATCGACAGATGGGTCACTCCGTCCAGATCCGCCGGGCCGTCTTCCTTGGTGAGCGTGATCATGCGTTCATCCTCTTCATGATGGGCTGCAATACGCAGAGTCTGCCGCGAACTTCTGCTGCTCCATCCACCGGGGTCACGATCTCCACGTACGACCCGTCTCGGAGGCGCTTGCCCGACGCGGACGGTCGGGCCGCAGACGGCGGTGCCTGACCGGGAGGACGCGGCCGGGTGCGCGCGTTGGCGGCAGGCGACCTGACGGTCGTGGCCGCGCCATTCTGGAGACGGTGCCGCACGAGTCGGTGCCTGGCGGGCGGCAGTGGTGCTGGGCTGCGACAACACGTCCACGTCTCGTCTCACCGCGCCTCGAAGGGACGCGGGTCCCGCTGAAGCCACGACGGTGACTGGGGATCTTTGAATCAGCTCTGGCCGCGGTTTCGTGAAGGGTCACGGGCATTCGCCAGTGGAGCCGATGATGACCGGATCAGCCCTGGACGGCAGTAGGCCGACGGCCAGCACCACTGCCTCCTCAGCAGTGCAAGCCTCGTCGACCATGGCGTAGGGGTCGTGCCGGTAAACCTTGAATCCCCCAGTGGGCAGGGCTTCTATGGAGCCGCCCTGCACGGCCCAGGGGTAGCTGGTGCGACTGCTGAAGCACAGCGTGAAGTGGCTCGTGAACGGGTACAGGCGCCGAAGTCGGGGTGCCGCGCCGGCTGCCACAAGCAGGTGCGGCATGTCCGGATAGGCCCTGCCTGGCCTGCGGATCTCGTGCACCTCGCGCAGCCACCGCCACTTCAGGACAAGGCGCTGCCACTGGGCATCGACGGCGTCGGCCGAACCGCGTCGTCGCGCTGCAGCCGTGTCAGGGAAGATCGGCCTGGGAGGCAAAGGTGACCGCTCGGCCGAGAAACGGCTGCTCATGTCCACCGCCACAGTGTGCCCCGGCCAGGGCCGTCACGAAATCGCGGACGAAGCCATGAAGACGGCTCTGCCCACCAATCCGTGAATGATCTCGGCGCTGCGGCAGGCTGCCGCCAAATCGGGCTCACCCCTCGACCGCGCTGCCGAAGTGACACGTCGTCTGCCCGACCATCTGCCCGACCGTCAGCCCGATGTTTCACCCGTCGCAGTGTGCGGTGCAGGCGGCTTGACGCCTCGCGGTTCCGCAGCCGCAGCCCGAGCGAGCGTCGGATTACGGATGAGGCCCCTGCCTTCGGCAGGATGGGCGCATGACCGAGATCCGCACGCCCCGCCTCCTCCTCCGTACCTGGCACGACGACGACCTCGCGCCGATGGCTGACATCAACGCCGACCCGCGCGTCATGCGCTGGATCGATGACGGCTCGGTGCGCGACCTGGACCACACGACCGAGGACATCGAGCGGTGGGAGGAGGAGTGGGACGAGGAGGGCTTCGGACTGTTCGCCGTCGAGCTGCTGGCCTCGGGCGAACTGATCGGCTTCACAGGACTGTCCATCCCCGAGTTCTTGCCGGAGGTGCTGCCCGCCGTGGCGATCAGCTGGCGCATCGGCTCACAGTTCTGGGGCCAGGGATACGCGTCCGAAGCCGCCCACGCCACACTGGAGTTCGCTCTCCAGGACCGCGGCCTGGACCGCGTCATCAGCATCAACCGGGTGGGTGACAACGCCTCCGAGAACGTCATCCGCAAGCTCGGCATGGTGCCCGAGCGGGAGACGGCACACCCGGTGTACGGCTACCCGCTGCGCGTTCACACCATCGACCTCACCGAGTTCCAGGCATGAAGCGGCCGAACCGACGATCATCGCACAAGAGCCCACCACTGTCCCCGCGTTCCCGAGCACAGTAATCGCGACGGTACGAACACCCAGGGGTGGATGGCTTCTTCCCATCGCCGGCCTCCCCATTCACGGAACCGCGGCCAGAGCCCTACTGCATCTGACGCCCAGCAGCCCGCCCCTGGACGTGGTGACCAGGGGCGGGCTGTGCCGAAGTGGTTCGGTCGAACGCGGAGCTCAGGCCGTGTCGTCCGTACCACCGAAGATGTTCGCGGAGTCGGTGTCTCCGGGCACGGGAGTGCCTGTCCCACCGTCGCCGACCCCACCGTCGTCGCCGACCCCGCCGTCGTCGCCGACCCCGCCGTCGCCCGTCGGGGTCGAACTATCCGTGGGGGAACCGTCCGGGTCCGAGGTGGTCTCGTCGGTGCCGCTCGATGTCGCCGTATCCGGTCCCGCGACCTTGAGCGTGACCGTCGAGTCGGGGCTGACCGAGCTGTTCGCGCCCGGTTCGGTCGAGATGACGGTGCCCTGCTCCTGTCCGGAGTCGGGGACGCTATCAGTGACGGCCTGCAGCCCGAGTGACTCCAGTTGTGCGCGTGCTTCCTCCTCCGACTCCCCCGCAAGGTCGGGCACGGTGACAGTCTGGGGGTCGGTGCCCTCGACCGGTTGGTCCTCTTCCGCGCCGTCGGCACCCACCGGACGCTGGATGTCCTTGTCCGGGTTGTGCACGTCCGCCAGCACGAGGGCCTTGCGCGGCTTCTTGGCGGCAGTCACCTTCACGACCCGCTTCTTCTTGAAGTCCCACTTCCCGCCCTTGAATTCGACCTTGATCCGGGCGTGGATGTCGGTCGACGCGGACGTCAACGGATTGCCGCAGTTGCATTTCACGGCCGGTACGCCATGGATGTCGACGAGCACGGCCATGCCGCCCTGCAGAACCGAGTCGTATGCGGTGGCCTTCCCCTTCTCGTAGCCGTGGTTACGGACCAGCGTGTCGTTGCCCAGCAGTACCGGTGTCACCTCGTGCAGCAGGTAGTGCCCGATACTGCTGGGGTCCAGTCCCAGGATCTGGGCCCAGGCCTCCGCCTTCTTGCGGTTGGCCGGATTCCGTAGGAAGGACAGGAGCCGGCGGACGTTGCAGCTGGACGTCTTCAGACTTCCGCCGTACAGACCGGCCCTGCTGCCGATGTACTCCCCGCCATTGGCCAGGGTGGAACGGGCCAGGGTTCGTTCTCCGTAGGCGAGCGCTCCCCTCATGAAATCCGTCCGTGCGGCATATCCCACGGCCTCTGCGGCGACTGGGACCGCCCTGGCGGCCACGCACCCCTCCGTCATCAGTCCCAGGCCGAGAGCCAGCGCCAGCCAGATTGTCGTGATGCGACGTACGGGTACCGAAAATATTCGACGAGCCATGAAACTCCCCCGAGATTCAGCGTGTTCGAATGGTGGGCCCCCGATGGACACCCGATGCACGACCTGCTTCGGACCGGTCAGCGCACCGCGGCCTCAGGGGCCGGGCGAGTGAGAACGAGCGCGATGACGACGACGCTCAGGATCGTGAACACCGCCACCACCAGCACGACCCAGGCGGGAACGCCGCCCACGAACAGTGCCGGGAGGGCGGTGATCACCGACAGGATCCGAGAGCCCGCCACGACGCGGGAGCCGGCGCGATTGAGCGTGCGCCAGGTGTAGACGACCGCGATCACCGTGATGACGCCGAGGACTCCGTCGGCGACGAGAATCGCCGTCGGCGGGCCCGGAGTGTCCGGTTCCTGGGCCGGGATGCTGAAGAAATTGGTCGTGTCGAGCAGGCCGAGAAGGCCCGCGAGGACGAGACCCACCTTGTTCTTGCGGGTGAGGGGGACAACGTCCGTCCCGTTGTTCTCACTCATCTCTGTTCCTCTGTCCGGGAATTGGCGGCGCGCCCTGCGGCGACCCGCTGCAGTGAGCATGCGTCAGCGGCCCCTTGGCGCGCATCGGTCGTTGCTCCCGGTGCGCCGGGAGGATTTCCCCTACGTCCCGGGCGACGAACTCCTACGCCGGGAAGCGATGTCGGCCATCATCGGGACATGACCTCCACGACCCGCCCCGTCCGGGTGCTCATCGCCGACGATCATCCCGTCGTACGGCGCGGGATGAGCGCGCTGCTCGGCTCGCTGGACGGAGTCGAGGTGGTCGCGGAGGCGGCCACCGGCGAAGAGGCGCTGCGCGAAGCCCAGTTGAACCGTCCCGATGTCGTGGTGATGGACATCCAGATGCCGACGATGGACGGAGTGGAGGCGACCCGTCGGCTGGCCTCGCTGCTGCCCGACGTCGCGGTGCTGGTGGTGACCATGTACGAGGACGACGAGACCGTGGTGTCCGCGCTGCGCGCCGGGGCCCGCGGCTATCTCCTCAAAGGGGCGCAGCAGGACGAGATCCTCACCACCATCCGGTCGGTCGCGGCCGGACAGTTCGTCATGGGTCGCAGCGTCGGACCCCGCTTGGTCGGGCATCTGGATCCCACGCCCCACCCGGCCGACCCCTTCCCCGAGTTGACCGCGCGCGAGCGCGAGGTCCTCGACCGGATCGCACGCGGCTACGGCAACGCCCGTGTCGCGACCGAGCTGCGGCTTGCGAGCAAGACGGTCGCGAACCATGTCTCCGCCCTCATCACGAAGTTGGGGGTGAGTGACCGGGCCGAGGCCATCCTCCTCGCCCGCGAGCGGGGACTGGGCGGCGAGACGTCCGACAACAACAGCGCCGGCCCTGGTTCATGAGCGCACGGTACCGCTCCGTCCTGCCCTGGGCGGGGACGGCTCTGACGGCCGGCGCATCGGTCGCGTCACTGTGGTTCGCGCCGCCCTCCTCGTCGCAGTACTGGGTGGTGTGGGCCATCATGGCCGGCGTCTGGCTGGCGGGGGTGGCCGTGCTCGTCACTCCCCGGCAGCGGGGCTCGGTCACTCCCCGGCAGCGGGCCTCGGTCGCGGCCCGGCTCCTTCGGGCGGCCGCGCTGGCGCTGTTCGCCGCCCCGCTCGCGCTCGCCGCGGGTCTCCCCGAGCTCGCCGTCGGCCTGGCCGTCCTGGCGTCGACGGCCGTCATGCCGCTGGCCGCCCTCCGCGTCGTCGAGGAGCGCCCGGCTTCGCGTCTGCTGTGCTGGGCGGAGGTGTCGGTGGTCGCCACCGGTGCCGGATGCGCGACCGCGTCGGTACTGGACAACGAGGCCGCATTGATCGCGACCACCGTCGCCTCCGCGACCACGATGTGCGCCGCCGCCTGGGTGCTCTTCGAGGTCACGTCCGGCGATGACCGGCGCCGCGTCCTGTGGCTGGTGGTGGGCGGCGCCGCGACGACGCTCGGCGGCATGCTGCTCTTCGCGGCGGAGAACTCGCTGCCGATGGGCCCCCTGGCCGAGGTCATCGTGCTCGGTGTGCTGTCGGCCCTGCTGCCGGGCGCCATCGCCGTCGCCCTCGTCCTGCCCCGCAGGGCCGATGTGCGGGCGGTGATGCGCCGCGCGGCCGTCCTCATCGTCATGCTGGCGCTGAGTGCCTCTGTGTACGAGGGCATCGCAGCGGTGTGGCAGATGGCGGTGGGCACGCGCCCCGGCAAGGGGGTGCCGGCACTGCTGGCGGCCGGGATCGCCGCCGGATACCAGCCGGTCCGGCTGCGCATCGAGGCGGTCATGGACGAGATGCTGTTCGGCAGATCGGCCGATCCGGTGGAGACACTCACCCGCCTCGGCACGGACCTGACCGCGGGTGCTCCGCCGCCGCTGTGGCTGCACACCCTGCGCTCCACGCTCGGCGTGCCCGGGATCGAACTGCGCCAGGAGAACACGACCATCGCCACGGCCGGGACCGTCGACGCGCACCAGACACAGATCACCGCCCTGCGGGCGGGCGATGAGGAAGTGGGCGATCTCGTCGTGGGTCTGCCGCCGGGGCATCTGCGGCTGCCCCGCGCGGCGGCCGCGGTGATCGAGCTGGTGGCGGCACCGCTCGCGCAGGCCCTGCACGCCGCTCGGCTCAGTGAACAACTCCGGCTGTCCCGCGGCCGCGTGGTGACCGCGCTGGAGGAGGAGCGGCGCCGTATGCGGCGCGATCTGCACGACGGGCTGGGCCCCGCCCTCACCGGCATCGCCTACACCGCGGACGCGGCCGTCAACCTCATCGCCATCGACCCCGGCCGTGCCGTCGAGACACTGCGCGGCCTGCGCGCCGACCTGGGCGACACGATCACCGAGATCCGCCGCATCGTCTACGGCCTGCGCCCCCGCGCCCTGGACGAACTCGGCCTCGTCGACGCCATCCGCCAGCGCATCGCCCCGCTGCGCGCCGCCGACGGCCGAGCCCTCACGGTCAGCGTGGACGCTCCGGCCCAACTGCCGCCGCTCCCCGCGGCCGTCGAGGTCGCCGCCTACCGTGTCGCGGTGGAGGCGGTCACCAACATCGCCCGCCACGCCCCTGTCACCACTGCTTCTCTCAGCCTGACGATCCAGGACGGCACACACCTGCGGGTGACCGTCGAAGACGGCGGTCAGTGCACGCAGGCATGGACACCGGGTGTGGGCATCCGTTCCATGCACGAGCGTGTCGAGGAGATCGGCGGCAACCTCACCATCCACAGCAGTCCCCAGGGCGCCACCATCACCGCCGACCTTCCCCTGAGCATCGAGAACTGACGGTCCAAGAGCTTCCGCTGCCACGCTACTTCCTGCCCGGCGCACGGGCGCACCCCGCCTCGGCGTCCGGTCCGGGAGCAACGGCTCGATCCGCGCCCAGTGCGCATCAGTCGTCAATGGCACACCCGGGCCAATGTCCATCTGATCCAAGCGAAACTGCCTAGAGGACTGCCTCAGCCGGAAGCACGCTCCAGGGCCGCCTCAAGTTCCCCCACCCGCCGTGGGATGTCGAGGGAGCGGACCAGCTCCAGCGCCTCGCCGTACGCCTGCCGGGCGAGGGCAGGCCGGCCGGCGTGGAGGTGGATGTCGCCCTGGATCGTCAGCATCGTCGCCAGCCCTGCCTGGTCGCCGCGGCGCCGGTGGAACTCGGTGGCCGGCGCGAGGGTCTCCTCCGCCTCGGCGTACCGGCCCATCTGGTCGTACGCCAGGGCCAGATGCCACTGGCACCAGACAATCTCGGCGGGGTCGCCCCGTCGCCGGCTCTCCTCCAGGGCATCCGTCAACACGCGTGCGGCGTCCTGCGGCCGGTCCAACTGCCGGTACGCGTCGGCCATGTGGGCGGAGAGCCAGATCTCGGCCCCCTTGTCGCCCCGCTGCCGGTAGATGGCCCGGGCCTCGGCGTACCGGCGCAGTGCGTCGCCGGGACGCTCCAGGTCGCACTGGAGGTCTCCGAAATGGGTCAGGATCCAGCCCTGCTTGCCCTCGTCGCCCCGCGCGCGAGCGATCT
Source organism: Streptomyces sp. NPDC054794 (assembly GCF_053611585.1). NCBI lineage: Bacteria > Bacillati > Actinomycetota > Actinomycetes > Kitasatosporales > Streptomycetaceae > Streptomyces > Streptomyces sp. NPDC054794. The sequence goes on from NZ_JBSHAQ010000010.1 coordinate 97,597, forward strand.
CCAGCGCGCGCTCGTACAGCCCGGTCGTCTCCTCGCGGCGTCCCAGGATGCGCCGTGCCTCGGCGAGATGGATGAGCGACCCCAGTTCGGCGAACTCGTCGTGCCGCGTTCGGGCCGCCTCGACCGCCATGGCCTTGACCGCTTCCATCTCCTCCCACTGGCTACGGTAGAAGAGGAGCCCGTACAGCGGCGCCACCAGGCGCAGCAGCAGCTCCCACTCATGGCTCTCGTACGCACGGCGGATATTGGCCTGGACGTTGAGGTGTTCCGCCGCGAACCAGTCGATCGCCTCAGCGGGCAGATTCTCGTGTGCTCCCGGGCGGCTCATCCAGGTCTCCAGCCGGGTCGCGTACCAGTCCAGGGAGCGCCGGAAGGCCTCGCCCCACTCGGTCTCCGGTTCGGTGCGCTCGGCGTGCTCCCTGGCATACAGGCGCAACAGGTCGTGCAGCCGGTAGCGCTCGCCGTCGGGGCCGTCCACCTCCACCAACTGCCGGTCGGCGAGCTCGCCGAGGAGACGTCCGGCCTCCTCCTCCCCGATGCCGGCGCAGCGCGCGGCCAGCCCGGGCACGAAATCGGCTCCGGCGAGCAGGCCGAGATAACGGAACAGCCGGCGGGTGTCCTCACGCAGCGCCCGGTAGCTGATCTCGAAGCTGCTGCGTACTCCAGCGTCCTCGCCGTCCAGTTGGCCCTCCAGCCGCGAGATGCGCCGCCGTTCGTCGGCGAGCAGTCCGGCGTGCTCGCTCAGTGGCCGTCTGCGCTGGGAGGGGGCGATGAGGTTCCCTCCGGTGATGCAGATGGCCAGGGGCAGCCCTCCCAAGAGGGTAACGATGGTGCCCGCGGCGTCGCGCTCGCGGGCGACGCGCTCGGCGCCGACGATGCGTTCGAACAGCCGCAGCGCCTCCGTGTCGGGCAGCGGTTCGACCTCCACCCGGTCCGCGCCCTGGACGGAGGGCAGGGCCGAGCGGCTGGTGAGGATCGCGGCGCTACCCGGTGCCGCGGGCAGAAGAGGGACGACGCGGGCCGCGTCGGCCACGTTGTCGAGGACGAGGAGACTCGGACCGGCTCGCAGATGGTCCTGGAGGTGCTGCCGCCGCGCCCGCGCGTCGGCGGGAAGGCTGTCGCCGGACTGTCCGAACGCCTGCAGGAGCTCGATCATGGCCGCCTCGGTCGACACCTCGAAGCCCTCGCCGCCGAGGTCGATCCGGATGCGGGCGTGCCAGAAGGTGGGCGCCAGGCGGTGGGCGATCTGGGTAGCGAGTTCGGTCTTGCCGACGCCCGCCATGCCGTGGAGGACCACCACCGGGGCGCTGTCGTCGAGTTGGTCGACGAGCAAGCCGGTCGCCTTCACGATGGCCCGCTCGCGGTCGGTGAAGTTCGCGCGGGCCCGGCCCAGGTTCATGTGCCGGGTGGTGCGCGGCAGGGCGCCGGCGGGGATCCGCGGCAGGGCGACCCAGTTGTCCGCCTGCAGGTCCCACCACCACGGCGTCCCACGCCCCAGCTCGATCAATCCCGTCAGGGGTACCACGGTCAGGGTGGACGCCCCCTCGGGAAGGTGGTGCTCGCTGATGACACCCACGGCCAGCTCGCCCAGCTGAGGGTCGTCACTGAACACCACCGCCCCGGACATGCCACGCCACTGGGAGCCGTTCCTGCCGGGCGTCCCTTCGGGCGTCGACTGGGTACGGAACTCCAGCAGGCCGCGCCGCAGATGGGAGCCCGGCGGGATGACTCCGTTGATCTGGGAGCTGTCGCGCAGGGGGCCGTCGGTGCCGGACTGCGGGTGCTCGTTCCAGCCGGGGTAGCCCATGGCCCAGCACTCGACCAACGCGGTCCGTCGGCGGTCGATCCTGGCGTACCGGACGGCGGGCATGTCCGTGAGGGAGGGGTGGTCGGCGACCCGCAGGACGGCGAGGTCCTGTACTGGGTCCGCGGCGAGGACCTCCGCCGTGAGTTCGAACCGGTCCCCGCGCCGCACGCTGATCACGTCGTCCACGGAGCCGTCGGTAAGGACGTTGTGCGCAGCGGTCAGGACCAGCCGGCCGCCGACCAGGCACCCGGAGCCCACGCTCCAGGGGCCCGTCCGGCGTCTGCGGAGGACTTCCACCGCGCGCTCGATGACGGCGGTCACCTCGGTCGTCCAGGGTGTCCGGGTCAGGGCTTGACGAGGGAGTCACGCGTGACGCGCACCGTCTGTCCCGTACGGTCGGTCGGCGCCTCCAGCCTGATCAGAACCCGCTGGATCTCCTCCCGGCGGTACTGACCGTCGCCGCCGAGTTCCAGCACCCAGAACTTGGCGCGGCCCGTACCCGTCGCCTGCCGTGTGACCCCGACACTCAGCTCCAATTGCACCTCGCCGACGCCGAAGCGGAGGTCCTCGTCCGAGCCGGCGGCGACGGCTTCGGCCAGTTCCTCCCGCAAGGCGGCGATGGTCTCGGCAAGCCCAAGGTTCCCCACTGTGATCCCCCTGTGTCCGTGTTCCGCGTCGGCACGGCCCCGGACGGCCGCCGCGACGGAATCGGGCCGCGGACCGGAGAGAGGCCTCCCACCGTGCTGGACGAGTATTCCCACGCGGACGGCGGGTCACGCGAGAACCCCGGGAAACCCCGCGGTGCGCCGCGCGCCGTGGTAGAGCGCTGGGCCCCACCCACGCTGGCGGTGCTCCACCCGCACGCCCGTCGTGCCACCAAAGCCGGCGACCGGTACTCACTCAGGTCCCGGACGCGACGAGTTACCAGAGAGACGCGGTCAGCTCCGGGGGCCCGGTCCCGATAGGCCGGGCCCTTCGAGAGCTTGCGTCTCAGGCCGTTGCGGAGCACCTCTCATTCACCCCGAACGAACCCCTCTGGATCTTCCCCCGGCACCTGGGTCCTCGGCCCGCCGCCCGAAGGAGACGTACGCTGCGACCGGTCACGCCCTCCCCACGAGAGCCGCGATCAGCGCAGCGACGCCGCCCTTGACCGCCGACAGCAAGGCCTCCCCGGCACCGCTGGCGACTGCCCGGCCGACTGCCTGCAACCGGCCGGGCTGGGACTGCACCGCGGCGACGACCGCACCCGGATCGGTGACGCTGCCGTCCACCGCTACGACACCGTCGCGGGTCAACTGGGCCACGAAGGAGCGCAGTTCGCTGATCGCGGCGTCCAGTTCCGGTGCGGGGAGGCCCTGTGAGTTGTTGACAGTGAAGTTGTTGTTACTGCCGTTCTGGACGTTCTTGTCCCTGCCGATCTTGTCCCCGTAGACGTAGTCGGACATCCGCGTTCCTTCTCTCTCGTCATCCGGCGGGAGCGGACCCCGCCCTGTTCTGGACGTTCTTGTCCCTGCCGACCTTGTCGCCCATCACGAGATCACCGCGGACGTGCAGGATCCGCTCCGTGGACGGTGGATCCTCGATCGCGGCAACGATCTCGGCCTGGATTCGGTGGATCTCGCCGCGATCCGTACCGGACAGCGCGGTGTACTGGGTACCCGCCGTCTCGATGAGCAGCGCGTAGCGGGTCCGCCTGATCAGCAGCCGGTACAGCAGCACGCACACCAGGTACGTGACCCGGACCGCTATCAGGGCCGCGGCGGCGTCGGCGATCCGCCGCACCGTTTCGACGTAGTCGAAGCGGAGATCCACTTGGGGCAGCACCAGAACGAGCGCCGCCAGCGCCGGCAGAAGAAGCACGATCTCCCGGAGCGGGTAGAACGTCGCGAGCTTGCCGCGCCAGACCACTCGCAGGGTCTGCACCCGGGAGATGTTGGCCAGCGGATAGGTCTGGTGTCCGATGATGACGATCCGCTTGGCAATGCGGATTTCCCCGACTCTTCTCTTCGCCATGGTCATCAGCCTTCAGCTGGTCGGTACGGAACCCGAGGACGTCGCCGGCGGAGCGTCGGACGCGGCTCCGGGGTCCGGGCAGTCGGGGAGCGACAGACCGTCAGGGCCGCCGGTGAGCGCCGTGGCCGTGACCCAGCCGGTTCCGCCGCTGCCGAGGAGCAACTCGGCCCACAGGTCGCTCGTGTAGCCGTGGGCCTGCACTGTCTCGCCGTGCGTCATGCACAGTGCCTGGTACCGGCCTCCCGGCTCGATGTGACTGGTCTGTTCCCCGGCCGTGCCGCTGCTGGTCCGTACGGGCGCGTACGCGGCGCCTTCCACCGGCGTGGTCCCCGGCGCGGCGGTCTCGGAGGGCTGGTCGGAAGGCTCGTCGGAGGGTTCGTCGGTGCCGGTCTGCGAGGGCGAAGGCGCCGTCGCCGCGACATACACCGTGGCCGGCGATCGGCGGCTCACCGTCACCCGGTCTCCCGGCCCCGGGGCACTCGTGTCGACCGGAGGCAGCTGCACCGGGTCGCCCGAGCCGTCAGCCGGGATGACGACCCTGGAGACAGTGCCCTCCGCCGCACCGTCCGTCGGCTCCGTCGCGTACTGGACCTGCAGACAGTCGGCCGTCAACTTCGTGACGGTGTCGGTGACATCGGCTCCCGCGGACACCTCGGGCAGGGTGACGTCGATGCCGTCGGTTCCGGCGCAGGAGGACGCCGTGCTGGTCGGCACAGGCGAGTCCTGCTGCTCCGGGGCGTCGGCGATCTGCAGCTGGGTGACCCTGCCGGGCTGCGTGTGCGTGGCGTCGACCACGATCGTGCCGCTCTGCGCCAGGGCAAGGGGCTGTCCGTTCAGCGCGGGCCGGACGTGACGGCCCGCGGCCTCGATCCTGTACAAGGAGTAGACCGGGCTCGCGCTCTCCTCCTTGAACTCCGCGTACGACGAGTGGACCGGCGCCGTGTTCCGGTCCACTGCCGTGCTCCGGCCGGATACCGTGCCCCGCTTGAGATGCCGGATGGCCGCTACGAGGTACGGCTTGGGGTTGCCCAGCTCGTGCTGGAATCCCGACACCGATACCTCGCCCAGCGGCGTGACGATCTTCGCGTCCGCGGAGATGCTGACGTTTCCCGACGAGTCGATCGTGAACGTCACAGGCAGGAAAGCGGGTTTGACAGAAACCCGCGTACCTCCTGTCGGATCCTTGCAACCGGTTGCCAGCACCGCCGCAAGCAGTATCGGAGCGAGCAGCCTCGCCGTGATACCCCGCATATGATCCCCCGAAAATGAATCCCGATCCGTGGGTCGCGCGCCGGCCGGTGGACACCCGATTGCGCCCGCGCCCCATGGGCTGTCCGACCAGTGTGGAAGCGCAGCGGGTCCGGGTCTTCGGGGCAGCCACTGGTCTCAGGAGCGGTGTTCTCAGTGCTGGCCCTGATGCCCTCGCCCGCGCGATCCGCCGGCATGAGGCCATCGGCGGCAGCGTGTTGATCGTGGACGACGACCCCGCCTGCCGAGCCGCCCTTTACGTGCCTAGGTGGCGGCCGACGCGGTGATCGTGCTGAGTTCGGTGCGCGAGGCCGACGAGTTCGGCGGACTGATCACCCGCTCGGCGGCGGCTGGTTATCTGGCGAAGGCGCAGCTCTCGGCCGCGAGCGACTCCCGCAATTGTCCTTTCACGGTGAGCGGCATCCGGCGGAGCGGGTCGGCCACCGCCGCGGGAACATCAGCCGCCGATGCCGATCCCGAACTCGCCGCGGCGGAGTCCCCTCCCCACGCACCCAGCCCGAGGCCGTCGCCAACGAGCCGGGCCGACTATGAATCGGCGACGGCGATCTGGCCCGTACCACGCAGTGGAAGCTGGGCGGTCACCCGAGTCTCGCCATGCTCGGTGCGGGAGACGAGCACCCCGTCGAGTGTGGTGATCCGGTCGGCCAGGTCAGCGAGGTCCGGCATGTCGCCCGTCACCGTGACGTGGGCGATCAGTTGTCCGTCGCGACTGTCGACGGATACCCTCGTCTGCCTGTTCTTGCTCATCCGAGCCACCAACAGGTACACCGTGGATTCCAGGACGTCGGAGTAGCGCACGCCCGGGACATCTTCGACATGAAGGTCGCGGGTTTGACCCAGTGCTTCGAGGGCGACGGCAAGGCCGGCCTCCTTCAGCAAGACAGGGTGGAGTCCGCGCGCCAGTCGTCTGAGCTCGGAGACGGCCTGTTCGAGCTCCGCCTCGGCGAGGTCCAGCTGGCGTGCAGGAGTCGTCGCGCGCATGCGGAGCAGCCGCAGCCCCAAGGCCAGGCCCACAAGGCGTTGCTGGGCGCCGTCGTGCAGGTCGCGCTCCAGGCGGCGCCGCTCCTCGTCGCCGGCTGTGACGATGCGGGCGCCCGAGGCGCGCAGGGCGGCCAGTTGGGCGAGGCTTTCCGCGTGGAGGCGCTCGTGCTCCAGGGCCATATGAGTGCCGGACAGGAGGTCTTCCACCGCACTCGGGCTGTCCAGCAGGCCGGGAGAGTGAATCAAGGTGGCGACGTGGGAGTCGCCACGGCGGAGCGTGGTGGCAGTTCTGCCGTTCGGCGGAGGCAGCGCGACCGGGTTGGCGGCTGCGTCGACATGGCGGTTGTCGACGCCGACCGGGTAGGCGATCTGCAGGTCCGGGTCGCCGAGTCGTTCGGCGATCGCGTCGCGCAATCCGCTCGCGGTGGCCGTGCCACCCAGGTCGATCACCAGACGGGTCAGCTCACGCTGTCTCAGTCCGGCGCGGACGACCTCCATGATCAACGCGGTCACCAGCAGGCACAGCGCCCCGGCCTGCACCTGCCACAGCTCGCCATCACGGGCGTCGGAGCCGAGGAAGCCACGGTCCAGGCTGCGGACGTAGGAGACGGACACGGCGGTGAAGTAGCCGAGGGCGCACAGCGTCGGCAGGCCTGTGGACCGCCGTGCGGCCGGACTTGAGGTGAGCGGGCGCCAGGCGAGGAAGATGATGAGCACCAGGAGCCAGACCGTGCCCGCCTGTACGCCCAGCGACGCGATGCTCTGTGCGCGCGCCGGGGCGTCGGCGATTGACCACCAGTTCCGCGGGCACTCCGAGCAGCCTTGCGCTTGAGGTCGGAAGTACGCGGCCGTGCCCACGCCTTGTACGCCCACGGTGATCGCGTAGCCTGCCACCGCGAGCACGCGGGCGGGCCATGACCCGAGGCGGCCGCCGGGGTAGGCCAGCGCAACGTGGCCCACCGCTGCCGGGCAGGCCGCGTTGAGGGCGAGACCGAGGGAGAACACGACCGACGAGGTCGTCCCCGGGTTGTCCCACTCCGGCAGGAACCAGGCGTATGCGGCGAGGAACAGCAGCAGTCCCCTCCGTCCGGCGGAAGTTCTCCGGCCGAGAGCGAGAGCGCCGATCAGCAGGGCCCAGCCGGCGCCCAGCAGGGCGGTCAGGCCGTGCGATGTCGTGAGCGCCATCGAGAAGCCCCGTTCCGCCCGGGCGATCACCACGGTGACCAGACTGAGAGCAACTCCCAGCCCGAACAGCAGCAGGCGTATCGGCATCGGCACGTCTCCGGCAGGCGAATCGCTCTTCTGTCGGCACGATGGTCCCGGAACGGGCATTGTTTTGGCAGAGGGCTGTCCCTGATTCCGGTCGTGGCGTTTCGCCGGGACAGCCCCGATGTCCCGCTCCGGGAACGTCCCTAGCGTCATGGGCATCGACAGGAGGTGCCCGTGAAACGGCGGATACGAGGAACGTGGGCCGCTGCGGCGGCAGTTGTGGGAGCACTGCTGGTCTCGGAGGGGTGCTCGGCTCCGTCGACCGACAGGGCCGGAGGACACGCCGGCGCCGAGGCCACCGTGCTCACCCTCGCCAACCCCGGCGGAGCCATTGAGCCACCGCAGTTGGTGGCCTGGGCCGAGCGTGTCGACCAGCTGTCCAAGGGGACGATCAGGATCAGGTTCCGGGACCAGTGGCGCGAAGGAGATGCGCGGCCGGAGGTGGCGACACTCGACGACATCAGCAAGGGCAAGGCCGACATGGCCTGGGTGGGAGCCCGCGCGTTCGACCGGGTCGGCGTCACGGACTTCCAGGCACTGTTGGCGCCCATGCTGGTGGACAGCTACGAGCTGGAGACGAAGGTGTTCGAGGCCGGCATTCCGGCGAAGATGCTCGGCGGAGTGCGAACGCCCGGTGTCGTCGGCATCGGCGTGCTGCCGGGCCCCCTGTCGCGGCTGGTGGGTACCCGCGAACCCCTGCTGAACCCGGGTGCTCTCAAGGGCAAGAAGATCGTCAGTCAGGATTCGGCCCTGATGGACGAAAGCCTGCGCGCCCTGGGTGCTACTCCCGTCACGGCACCGGCGAGCACCGATCTCAGGTCCTACGGCGGCATTCAGATGCAGCTCGGCGCGGTCGTCGGCAGGCATCACGACCGCGATGCCAAGTACGTGACTGGCAATGTCGATCTGTGGCCGCGCACCCTCGTGGTCGTCATGGGCAAGGCGGCCCACGACAGGCTCTCCTCGCGGCAGCGGGCCGTCCTCACCAGGGCCCTCAAGCAGACGGTCACACGGGCGGTGGATGTCGCCCGGGCCGAGGACCGGGAGTCCGCGCCCACCCTGTGCAGGCTGGGCATGAAGATCCCGTCGGCGTCCTCCGCCGATCTCAAGGCCATGAAGTCGGCCCTGGAGCCGGTCTACGCCAGACTGCGCAAGGACACACGCACGGCGGACTGGCTTGAGCAGATCGAGTATCTCAAGAACACGACGGGTGTGGGACCTGACACCGCCTCATGCCCCGGCCCGTCCACCACGACCAGCCCGCTCGAGGGGAGATGGACGCGCACGATGGCCGACGGGGACTGGCGGCACTGGCCGGGGGACGAGACCTGGACCGAGGGTCCGCCGAACGGCACGTGGACCCTGAGCTTCGAGAACGGAATCCTCACCAAGACCGACCCCGTCGGCGAGACCGAGCGGTGGCCCTACCAGACGTTCCGCGACCGGATCCATCTCGCCGGGTCGTTCACGCTCAACGCCACCTTCCGCCTCGACGGCGACCGGCTCACCTTCGACAATTTCGACTGCACGGAGGACTGCGGAGGCTATGCCGTGACCTTCGGCGGCTCCAAACAGCCCTGGGTCAAGGCGCCGGTGGCCCGTTGAACGGGCGCCACGGGGGCGCGGCGGCACATCGGGGACAGCCCTGATGTGCCGCCGCCCTCCATGCTGTCACCATCGAACCGTGCCGCCGACGCTTCTGATCGTGGACGATCACGCAGGCTTCCGTACCTTCGCCAGGGCACTGTTGGAGGCGGAGGGCTTCGACGTGGTCGGGGAGGCCGCAGACGGCGCGTCGGCCGTTTCCGCGGCCGCGCGGCTGGACCCCCAGATCGTGCTGCTGGACATCATGCTGCCGGACCTCGACGGTTTCGAGGTCTGCGCGCGCCTGACCGAAGGTGGGCGGGAGCGGCCCGCGGTCATCCTCACCTCCAGCCGCGACGCCACGGCGTATTCGGGCCGGCTCGACCACAGTGCCGCTCGCGGATTCATCCCCAAGGACAAACTGTCGCGCACCGCACTCCTGGCGCTGGCGGGGTGAGCACACCATGCCGGATCGGGTGCTGTCTTTGGCCGACGCCGCGGTCGGTACGGTGCTTCTAGGGTCGGGGGCGGTGGCATGGACGGGCAGACACCACAGCCGCGTCGGCCTGCTCATGGCGATGGCCGGGGCGTGCTGGTTCCTGGGCAGCGCCTTTCCCGGCCTGGTGTTCCTCCACCGGGGACCGCTGGTCCATCTGCACCTGTCCTATCCGGTCGGGCGGCTGCACCGGCGGCCGGCCGCTGTCGTGGTCCTCGCCGCCTACGCGGCCGCGATCTACGAGGGTTTCGTGCGGACGCCGGGACTGACCGTGGGACTGTCGGCTCTCGTCGTCGCAGCAGCCCTCGACGTCTTCGCCCGGACGTCGGGACCCGCACGGAGGGCAGGGCGGTCGGCGCTGGCCGCCGCACTGGTCTTCGCCGGCGTGCTGGCCCTGGCCAGCGCCAACGTGCTGCTGGAGTGGGGCGCGGACCGCACCGTCCTGCTGGTCTACGACGCGGCCGTCTGCCTGGTGGTGAGCTGGTTGACGGTGGATCTGCTGTACGGGCGCTGGACCGAGGCCACCGTCTCCGACCTCGTCACGCAGCTCGGTCGCCGCTCGGACACCGAAGGGCTCCAGGCCCAACTGGCAAGGGCGTTGGGCGATCCCGGCCTGACACTGGGCTACTGGGTGCCGTGGCAGCAGGCGTACTTCGACGAGACCGGCCAGCCGCTCAACGTCGCCCAGCGTGCCGCTGGGCGAGTGACGACGACTGTCGAGGGCGACGGGGAGCCCGTCGCCGTACTGATCCACGACCGCGCAATACTGGACGACCCGCAGCTGGTTCGCGGGGCAGTCGCGGCGCTACGCCTGACCGTCGCCAACGCCCGGATGAGGGCAGAAGCCCGCGCCCGCATGGCTGAGCTCGCCGCGTCACGCCGCCGCATCGTGGAGGCGGCGGACGCCCAGCGGCGGGCGCTGGAGGCGGAGTTGGCCACAGGAGCGCAACGCCACCTCGGTCAGGCACGGCTCCACCTCGCCGCACTCGATGCCGAGGCAGGCAAGGAACTGCGCGCCGTGCTGCGGGAGGTACTGGACGAGGTGGCGACCGCCCTGGTCGAACTCGCCCAGTTCGCCCAGGGGGTCAGGCCGCAGAGCCTCACCTCCGGTGGGCTCGGCGCCGCACTGCCGCTGCTCGCCGACCGGGCAGGGCTGCCGGTCTCGGTGGCGGTCGGGGTAGGCCGACTGCCGCCTCCGATCGAGGCGGCCGCCTACTTCGTATGCGCCGAGGCACTGACGAACGTCGCCAAGCACGCGGCCGCCACATCGGCGAGCGTGGAGGTCGTCGCTGAGGCGGGTGACGTCGTGGTGCGCGTGACCGACGACGGCCGCGGCGGTGCCGACGCCAACGGTTCAGGACTGCGCGGGATCGCGGACAGGGTCGAAGCTCTGGGCGGCAGCATCACTGTCGGCGGTGGTGCCGCGGGCGGGACACTACTCATGGCCAGGATCCCGGCCGAGGGAGCGGAGTCGGATGGAGATCGTGAACGGGGGACGTCCGATGCAGATCGTGAACGGGAGGCGTCCGATGAAGATCGTGATCGCGGACGACTCCATGCTGATCCGCGACGGCTTGGCGCGACTGCTCGCGGAGGCCGGCTGCGAGGTGGTGGCCACCGCTGACAACACCGCCACGCTGATGCACAGGCTCGACTCTGCCGTGCCCGACGCGGTGATCGTGGACATCAAAATGCCCCCGACGTACACGGACGAGGGCATCGTCGCGGCCCACAGGCTGCGATCCATGAATCCGTCCATCGGCGTGCTCGTCCTGTCGCAGTACCTTGAGGCGCACTACGCGATGCGTCTGATCAGCGACGCGCCCGAACACCTCGGGTACCTCCTCAAGGAGCGCGTGTCGGACGTCGCCCTGCTCGTCGACGCACTCCGCCGCGTCGTCGAGGGCGAGTGCGTCATCGACCCCACGATCGTGACCACGCTGATGCGGCGGCAGCGCGGCCCCGTCCCCCTGGCCGACGTCACCGCGAGGGAACTCGAGGTGCTGGCGCTCATGGCCGAGGGGCGTTCGAACGCAGCCATCGCCGCAAAGCTGTCGATGAGTCCCAAGACGCTTGAGGCTCATGTCCGGCAGATCCTGCAGAAGCTGAACCTGCCTCAGTCGCCGGATGACCACCGACGTGTACTCGCCGTCCTGAAGTACCTCCAGGCCACGCGCTGAGACTGCCGGTCACAGACAAGGTGAGTGATCACCAGAGGGGACTACGCAGGCCAGTGGCCGTTCGCACTCGGCTGCGCAGGCGTCGGCTCGCGATGGTGGTCAGTTTCCGGTAATGGCAGACAGGTGAAGCCCCCGCACCCCGGCGGCCGCCCGGCCCCCGACACGGACGGACGGCACCCGAGCGAGGTGTTCCGTTTCACGCGCCGCGCTGGGCCGGACACGACAGGTCCGGCCCTGGCGGCCCGCTGGCGGCGTGGAGGTGGTCAGCGGGCGCGGCCGAGGTCGCGGTCGGCGTCGGACCCCTTGAGCATCAGGGTGGTCTCCTCGATGCGCTGGAAGCGGCCGTCGGGGGCGAGGTCGGCGAACACGTAGACCTCCATGCTCACGGTCGTGCCGTCCTTCTTCGTGATGTGGCAGGTGTGCCGGTCGGCGTACTTGCTGCCGTCGTACAGCTCTTCGTGGACCTCGATCTCGCCGCCGGTGACGAGCGTGCGCAGGTGGTGGCCTCGTGGAGAGGCAGGTCGGTGAGAGCGGCCTTGATGCCTGTGCGGGGCATGAGAGGTCCTTCCAGCAGATTCGGACGAGAGGGATTCGCGGCCGTGCCGGGTGAGTCGGGACCTCAGGCGCTGGTGTTGGTGAGGGTGTCGTCGAGCCAGTCGTAGATGCGGGCCTGGGACAGGCGCATGGCGCCAGGGTGGCAGTGGGCTCCTGCGCCTTCTTCGGCGGTGAACACCATCAGGGTCTTGGGGCAGGTGAGGTGGGCGTAGAGCTGTTCGGGCTGGCCCTTGAAGAACATGTCCTCGGTGGCGTCGCAGACGAGGGTGGGGCACTGGATCTGCTCGGCGATGCCGTCGGCGAGGGTGTAGTCGAGGTAGGAGGCGTTGAAGGCGCGGGGGGTGTCGACGCCCATGACGTACATGCCGTGGTTGATCGCCCAGCGGGCGATCGGGTCGCTGGTCATGATCTGTTCGAAGGTGGCGTCGAGTTCGGGTGCGTCCTTGGCGCGCAGGAGCTGTTCGGCCTGCCGGCGGGTGCCGGGGATGTTGCGGACGGAGGTCTGGCCGAGGTCGTAGAGGCCGTCGACGGCTATCAGTGCGGCCAGGCGGTGCTCGAAGGCGGCGGCCCGGGGGGCGAGGATGCCGCCCATGCTGATACCGAGGAGCGCGATACGGCTGTTGTCGACCTCGGGGAGGGTCTCGGCGAAGTCCACGACGGGGGTGATGACGTTCTCCCAGTCCGGGCGGAAGACCAGGTCCTCGTGGTGGCGCGGGCCGGGCATGCCGGGGCCGTCGAAGACCAGCACGGTGTAGCCGCGCTCCACGCCGGCCATCGCCCCGAAGAAGTGCAGTTCCTCGGCGGTGCCGTCGAAGCCGTTGTGCATGATCAGCGTCGGCCTCGGTGTCCCGGAGTCGTCGACCCGGTACAGGTATCCCGGCAGGGTGGTGTCCTCGTACGGGATGCGGACCGGCTCGATGCGCGGGGTGGTGTAGAGGGCCACGGCGGCCCTGAAGCACTCCACGGAGCGGTCGTAGGCCTGGTCGTGGCGCGGGTCGCAGGGTTGACCGTGCAGGAAGAACTCCGCCGACCGGTAGTAGTTCGACGCCCGCAAAAACCCGTCCCGGGCGGAGACCTGGTGCCCGGCCGCCAGCGCCTTCCCGGCCTCCTGGGACACGCGGTCGGCGGTGGCCAGCCACTCGACGTACCAGCTGTCGTAGTCACCCTCGGTGATCCGCTCCGCGGTGGAGACGACCTCACCGAAGTCCGCACCGCCATAGGCGATGTGACTCATCGACCGCAGGCTCTCGTACCAGAACTGGATGTTGTTCGGGAACAGCAGCTGCTTCATCACACACTCTCCTCAGGCGTTAAGCACGGATCTGTGCTTATGGAGGAACTGTAGACCCGCGAGCACGACGAAGCAAACATCTGTGCTTACGATGGGGAGGTGACCTCGAAACAGCCGACCCCACGCATCCGCAAGAGCCCCGAGCAGGTCCGCTCGGCCGTCCATCAGGCGGTCATCGACCTGCTGTCCGCCCCCGGGGGCGCGGAGCTCACCATCCCCGCGATCGCTCAACACGCCGGGGTCAACCACACGAGCATTTACCGGCGTTGGGGCAGTCGCGAGGCGCTCCTGGCCGACGTGGTCACCACCCGCCTCGAAAGGAACTGGCCACTGAACGACACCGGCACCCTGCGCGGGGACCTCACCGCCTGGGCGGAAGCGGGGGTGGCGAGCATCCGCACACCCGAAGGCCGCCTCCTCGTACGAGCCGTCGCCCTGTCCATGCCGAGCAGCGGCCATATGCAGGCGGAACGCGCACAGCACTTCCAGCGCCGACTCCACTCCATCGAGCGCATCCGCGAGCGGGCCGCAGCCCGCGGCGAGAACCCCCCGCCCGTGGAGCAGATCCTCGACCAGCTCATCGCACCGCTCTACCTGCGGGCGATCTTCGGCATCGACCCGCCGGCCTCCGGCTACCCGGAACTCCTCGTGGACAGACTGCTCGGCACCACGGGTGCGCCGGGCACGGCGTAGGCGTGGCGCACCTCGTCCTCCGGCGCCCAGGCCCAAAGGGTGTTGCGGAAGGCCGCGGGCGCTGCCCTACTCCTCTAGGCGGGGACGGTTGAGCGCGTGTGAGTGGCGGTTGCCGCCCCGTCTGCCGAACCTGGTGACGCAAGTAGCCGGTGATCGCGTTCCCCGTTGAACTCCTTCGGCTCCACTTCGAGGTCCTCGCAGACCTTGCGCATGATCTCTTCGCAGCGCGTCAGCATCTCGTCGTTGAATACGCCGCGCCGGTACTTCGCCACAGAGACCAAGTGCCCGGTCGCCGCAAGATACGACAAACTGGCGGTCCGATACGAGGCGACCGTACCCATCGCGACCACCAACGAGTGAACTGTGATCGGCACCCGTGGCTAGAGCACGTAGTCCTGGGCCAGCTCCTCCCAGCGAATGCCGCGAAGGACAGAATCGCCGTCCTCGCCCGACGGGACATCCAAGACGGTCTGGAACCAGACCACAGTGAGGGCGGACCAATCGCGGGTCACGTCCCCTCATCCCGGCTGGCCGTGGGAGCCCGTCTCGAGGGTTGCGCGCAGGGTGGCCAAAATTGAAGCGATGCGGGCCAGGTCGTCGGGGGGAACCGCCGCGGTCAGCGAGATGAGCTCGCTTTCGACAATGGGGCGGGAAGCGGACAACTGCTTCTCACCCGCGGGTGTGAGGCGGAGGACAGACGAGCGGCGGTCCTGGGGGTGCGCGACCCGCAGGCACCAGCCCGCAGCCACCAGCCGGTCGACCGCCTTACTGACGGCCCCCACGGTGATCGCCAGTTCGCCGACGATGTCGAGCACCCGGCACCCCGGCACGCGGTCGATGATCTCCAAGAGCTCGAACTGTCCCAGCCCCAGCCCTTGTTCGTCGCGCAACCGGGCGCTCACCGCGTTGTAGAGCCGGGTCTCGACTCGGACCAGATCGATGAAGATCGGGGTGATGTGGCTCACATTAGCTCCAGTAGATTCCCAGGAATCATCTTCCTTGGAATCCGGTTAGGGTCAGGCAGGTGGATTCCAAGGAATCCATCCTCGCACCCCGACCCATGGAGGCCCCGCATGTCCCGACAGCAGCGCGACGCCCTGGACGCCGTACTCCGTTCCGCCCCTCGCAGCAAGGTGCGGCCCACTCCCGAGGAGCAGCGCAGCGGCTTCGCCGCGGCTGTCGCCCGCCCCGCGCCGGAGGGCGTGGTCACCCGCGGGACCGTCCTGGGCGGGCGGCCGGCACTGGAGCTGGAGCCGGCCGAAACCTCCGGCCGCGGCCGACTGCTCTACCTGCACGGCGGCGGCTACGTCATCGGCTCACCGCACACCCACGCAGGGCTGGTCGGTGAACTGGCCCGCCGCGCAGGGCTGCGCGCGACGTCGGTGGATTACCGGCTGGCGCCCGAGCACCCTTTCCCCGCGGCTGTCGACGACGGGCTCGCGGCCTACCGCGAACTGCTGGCGTCGGGCACCGACCCACGGGACCTCGTCATGGCCGGTGACTCCGCCGGAGGCGGATTGAGCATCGCCACGCTGCTCGCCGCCCGGGAGGCCGGGCTGCCGCAACCAGCCGCCGTGGTCGTCTTCTCCCCCTGGGCCGACCTCACCCTCGCAGGCGGAAGCATCCGTTCCAAGGAGCGCGCCGACCCCATTTTCACAGAGGCCGACGTGCGCGCCTACGCCGATCTCTACGTCGGCGCAGGCGACAGGGCGCATCCCCTGGCCAGTCCGCTGTTCGCCGACCTCACCGGCCTGCCCCCACTCCTCGTGCAGGTCGGGACGAACGAGGTGCTCCTCGACGACGCGGTCCGGCTGGCCGGCCGCGCGGGCGCCGACGGCGTCGAGGTCACACTCGAAGTCGGCCCCGGCCTCCCCCACGTCTTCCAACACCACTACGGCCGCCTCGACGAGGCGGACGCCGCACTCGACCGCGCCGCCCGCTTCCTCACCGCCCACCTGAGCGCCGGGCGCCCGGACGCCGACCATCTCGAACCGGTCCACTGACACCGACCCCGACGGCCTCCACGTGATGTCGGCGAAGGCCGCAGGAGCACCACCGCCGACATCACGGCTTCAATTCCAGTAAGTTCAACGTCTCTGCGAGATCAGGCGTGGACCACTTCGCGTATGCGCGTCCTTCGCCGGCACGGAGTCACACCGGGGTCGGCAGGTCCACGAGCGCGAGGTTGGCCGGGTCGACAGATCGGCGCGATCGACCTGGAGATCGCGCCGACCAACATCGTCAACCGGATCAACCACACCATCAAGGAACCGGTCGGCAAGACCTGGGGCACGTTGGTCACCTATGCTGCCGCGCTCGACGTCCCACGCCGCATCGTGGAGTTCCTCGCCTGGTTGCCGGCCGCCCAAGCTCCTGATCTGCACGAGGTGTTGGACCTCCGCCGCGCCCAGGCGATGACACATGTGGTGCTGGACGGCACGCTGACCGCCTGCGACCGGCTGGCCGGGTTCCACCCCGGACACGCTGGACCGAGGAACCAGCGCCGCACTTGTTCTCAACGGGCACTGGAAATGACCCTCACTGAGAGAACCTCAGTGCCCTGCCGACCCCTTATGCGCACGATCCACTCCCGATTCACGGCCTAGTTGGGGGGTGATTCCTCGGCGAGCTGGTTGCTGCGGTTGATCTCCGGCATATGCGTCTCGGCCCAGACCCGCAGGGCGGAGAGCGGGATTTCGAGGGACAGGCCCAGCTCGGTGAGCCGGTAGTGGACGGCGGGCGGCACGGTGGGTTCCACGCGGCGCGCGACCAAGCCGTCGCGGACCAAACTCTGCAGGGTGACGGACAGCATCTTCTGTGAGATGCCCGGGACACGGCGCCGCAGTTCCGCGAAGCGGAGCTCTCCCGGAGCCTCCTCGGCCAGCACCTTGACCGCCATCGACGTCCACTTGGTGCCGATGCGGTCGAGCAACTGGCGGGTCGGGCAGCGCGGATCCAGCAGATCACCGCGCTCACCGGGCCGCATGCCAGGTCCGCCGGGCCTCGACGTGGTCACCGCGAGCTCACCACCTGAAGGGAAAGTGCCGTCTTGGACGCACCAGGCTAGATCCCTAGCGTGACCTTGTCACCATTCCTCACCGCTCCTGGAGTCCTTCCATGCCCGAGCTACGCCGCGTCCCCGTCAACGGCGTCGAACTGAACGTCGCCCTCGCCGGATCGGGCCCGGCCGTCCTGCTGCTGCACGGCTTCCCGCACACCTGGGAGCTGTGGACGGACGTCATGGCCGACCTGTCCGGCCGCTACCGCGTCATCGCGCCGGACCTGCGCGGGTTCGGCGCGAGCAGCCGGGCCGCCTCCGGATACGACGCGGGCACCCTGGCCGAGGACGCCGCGGCGCTTCTCGCCGCGCTCGGCGTGTCCTCGGCCGCCGTGGTGGGCATCGACGCGGGAACCCCGCCGGCCTTCCTCCTCGCCCTGCGCCACCCCGGACTCGTCCGGCGCCTGGTCGTCATGGAGTCCCTGCTGGGCAGGCTGCCCGGCGCCGAGGACTTCCTCGCCGACGGGCCGCCGTGGTGGTTCGGCTTCCATTCCGCCGCGCCCGGCCTCGCCGAGACCGTGCTGGAGGGCCACGAGGCCGCCTACATCGACTGGTTCCTGCGCGCCGGCACGCTCGGCGACGGGGTGCGCCCCGACGTCCGCGACGCCTTCGTCCGCGCATACACCGGCCGCCATGCGTTGAGCTGCGCGTTCTCGTACTACCGAGCCCTGCCCGAGAGCGCGGTACAGATCGAGCAGGCGGTCACCACCGCCCGCCTGACGGTGCCGACGATGGCGCTGGGCGCCCGGCCCGTCGGTGCTGCGCTGGAACGCCAACTCCGCCCGGTCACCGACCATCTCACCGGACACGTCATCGAAGACTGCGGCCACATCATCCCGCTGCACCGGCCGCGCGCCCTCCTCACGCTGCTGCATCCGTTCCTGGCTGGTGAGGACGCGAAAGCAGCCTGACGGGGCCGGGGGCTGACATGCGATACACACCTCAGGACCAGCCCGAGCAACATCAAGCAGAACGGCCGCTGGACGGTTCCCCGGAAGATCATTCGGACGTGTTCGCTGCGCCGGCCTGGCGCCTCGCGGTCAGCGCATGTGCCGGGTCAAAGACGGACGACGACGACAGCGATGTCATCGCCGGCCCCGTAGGCGACGCCGGGACGAGGTCTCGCCGGCCAAGTGGGCACACCGGTGACGAGGAGGCGACCTCCTCGTCGGCAGAGTGTCGGACACCCCGCGCCGCCGGTCACCACTTTGGGCGGAGCGGTCGGGCAGCGGGGTGGAAGGTACGTATCGGCCGCGCCGGACGCGGCCGCAGGACTTCCGGCCCGGCCGTACGGCTTCGATGGATCAGACCAGGCCGTCGGGGTACGCCGCCGTTGCCGGCCGCGGCGGCCAGCTCTGTGCGGAGAGGATGCCGAGGACATAGGCCCGGGCGACCAGAGCGGGACGGGTCGCGGCACCGAGGAGGACGCGCAGGCGGCTGATGTGGTAGTCGACCGTCTGCCGTGAGAGGTGCAGCGTCCCCGCGATATCGGCGTTGCTGCGCCCGGCCGCCAGCAGGGCGAGTATGCGTACATGGGCCGCGGTCAGGGACGGTTGGGCACGATGACGCAGGCCGAGGTGGCTGCCGACGGCCCACACACCGGAAACGTCGGGTGTCGTGCCGCACACGGTGCTCAGATGGATCCGGGCCCGGCGCTGCCAGCCGTCACGGTCGACGAGTACGGCGTAGGTGTGGGCGCTTCTGCGCCGGCCGCTGATCAGGTCGTCCCAGATCCGGTGCAGGGCAGCCCGTTCGGGCGTCTCGGCGAGCAGGGTGTCGGCCGACAGGCCTATCAGGTCCGAGAGGCGGACGCGCAGGGCGTCGGCGACCGCGGCGCCGGCCTCGCTCACCCGCCCGTCGGCGGTCAGGCGAACGCACAGCAGCCCACTGCGGTCGCGCAGGGCGTGCAAGTCAGCCTCGGCCCGGCGCCGTTGATCCAGCACCCGGGTGTAGTCGGTGACGTCGACGTAGATACCGGCGACACAACGCGCCGCGCCCCAACGGACGGGGAAGCGATAGCCAGCCGCGTGTCCGGAGCAGCCGTCGGCGCGCCGGTAGGTGAGGGTGTGTCTGACAGGACGGCCTCGGGTCAGCACCTCCTGGTCCAGGGCGAGGAACCTGACGACGTCGTCGGGTGCGTCTACGTCGGAGAGGTGGCGGCCGACCAGGGCGTCACGTGTGGTGCCGTACAGGTGGGCGTAGGCGTAATTGGCCCATAGGTAGTGGCCGGTGGCGTCGCGTACGAACGCCGCAGCCGGGGCGAGATCCGCGAACGAGGCGTAGGGACCGCCGTCCGACCGGCCGCTGACCTCGATCGCCACTCCCCTGCTGCCGCGCAGCCCCGGCCCGTCGCCGCGGACCGGCCAGTTCACATCGAAGGTCCGGCCCTCGAACCGCGCCTGATAGGGGCCGGCGCCCGGTGCGCCGGACGGACTGCCGTGGTCGGTACGGAGGGTTTCGAGGAAACGGCGGGCGGTGCGCTCGTCGTCGAACGCACCGCCCCCGCTGTCGACCACACTCAGTCCGCTGTCGGCCTCCCACCAGGACACCGGAAGGGACGCCAGTAACGTCTTGAAATCGGCCTCGTCCACGACCCAACTCCTTCAACCCTGCACTACATCACTTTCGGTGACATCCCATGCGTTACCCGTGACATCCGGGGGCATGCGGGAAAGATGGGCGCCCCTCTTCTTCGCACCGGCGAGGCGCTAGCGCATCACCAAACCTTCACATGGCGCCAATCAGTAGAAGCAGTAGGGCATTTGCCTGAGTGGTTCGGGCTTCACGGCCTGCTGGAGGCGAGTGGGGGCTGGTTCGCTTGAACGAGACGGCGCGGTGACGGCCGATGCGCCCACATGCCCGCCGGCCGCCGTACGGGCGCGGGAAGTCCCCCGCCCGGTGTTTTGGAAGGAGTTGGGATTCCGTGAGCAAGGTGCTGTACGTGCATGCCAAGGGCGGACCTCCAGTGGGGTACGCCCTGACGCGGGTGGCCGCGAGGTCCGCGGTGCACCTACTGGCACTCAGCGACCTGCCGGTCGCCGTGGCCGCTGACACCGCGAAGCTGTGCGCCTCGGTCGTCACCCCCGTGGACGCACCGGGTGGTGACCTGGTCGAGCTCATCACGGCCCGTGCGCGCGAGGTGGGTGCGGACGCCGTCCTCACGTTCTCGGAGTACGCGGTGGTCGCGGTCGCCGAGGCTGCCCGGCAACTCGGACTGAAGGGTGCCGGGCCCGCCGCCGCACTCGCCCGCGACAAACGCCTGATGCGCGCCGCGTGGGAGCGTGGCGGCATACCGCAGCCCCGGTTCCGCGCCGTCACCGGCGTCGCCGAACTGAGTCGGGCGGCCATGGAATTGTCATGCCCATTACTATTCAAGTCGGCCTGGAGCGCCGGCTCGACCGCCCACCAGATCATCGACAGGCCCGCAGACGCCCAGGACGCCTGGCAGCGCTCGCGCGCGGTCATGGCGGAGTCCGCACAACTCGGCTTCGCCGAACTGCACGTTCGCGGCGCGTCGGAGGACTTCATCGTCGAGGAGATCGTCAGCGGATGTGCCGAGGAGTGGTACGACGACCCCGGCTGGGGTGACTACGTCAGCGTCGAGGGCGTGGTCGCCGACGGAGTCTTCCGCCCGGTCTGCCTGAGCGGGCGCATGCCCACGGTGGTGCCGTTCACCGAGCGCGCGGGGATCACCCCGGCCGCCGTAGGGAGCACGGCTCAGCGCGTGATCGTGGAGCTCGCCCGGCACGCGGTGAACGCGCTGGGACTGGAGAACTGCGGCACCCACACGGAGATCAAGCTGGGCCGGGACGGTCGTATGTGGGTCATCGAGACGGCCGCACGATTCGGCGGCGCGATGACGGTGCCGCAGATCGAGGAGGTCTTCGGCCTTGACATGATCGGCATGTTCACCGATCAGCTCCTCGGTGGTTCACCTGCCTGGCCAGCGCGAGCGTTGACGCCCGAGGATGCCGCGGGTGCGGCCGGATCCCTGGTGGTCCTGGCGGTGCACCGGAACGGCACCCCCTGGTCCCGCCGCCACCGCTGGGACTCCTCAGCGGTCGTCCGATCGGCCCCGGTCGGCGCGGGCAGCGCGCTTTCCGTCGTACGCGAGAGCTCGCTGCCGGACGGAGCGCTCGTACCGGTCTACGACCCTGCCGCCGGCGCCAACACGATGGCGGGCCTGTGCGTGTTGTCGGCCGACCGGCCGCAGGCCGTGGTCCGCGACTTCACCGCCCTGATCGACGCGCTGCCGCGCATCCTGCCCACGGACGTCGCCGAGGAGGCACGCGCATGACTCTCGCATTCGACGAGACGGGCCTCCCCGACGCCGCGGCCGATCGGACGGTCGTCGGCGCCAACCTGTCGCTGCCGTTGTTCCGCACGCTGTCCGGCGTGCTCGCCGGACACCCGTACCTGAAGGTCGTGGTCGACCGGGCCGAGGGCACGTGGCATCTGCTCGACACCCGCGTGCACCCCTTCCACGCCGACTACATCGCGACCCGCATCCTCGGCATGACGTCGGACGAACTCGACGCGGATCTCGACGCGTTCAACGCATCCGTGTACATGGCGCCGGACCGCCGCTTCCTGCTGGGAGTGCTGTCTCTGCACAGCGACGAGGAGGCCGACGGCTCCGAGCGGCCCTTCCTGGTCCTGGAGACGACCGAGGCGGACACCATGCACGGTGCGCTGCTGGAGGAGTTCCACCATTTCGTCCGCGGCCGGTTGGACGGACGCCTCCCACTGCTGCTGAAGCCCGCGAACCACGGCCAGGAGCACGAACTGGCGTCCATCAGCGAGGCACGCGTCCCCCGCATTCTCGGCCAGGAGCTGTTCGGCAACCGGACCCGCACCTGCCTCAACCCGGGCGAGGCCGAAGGGCGACTGCGATACTTCCGCAGCCGGGAGGAATACCGCAGCGCCGCCGCGGAACTCGGCTGGGCCGACATCGTCGCGATGTCCTGCCTGCCCGATGACGTGCCCCGCGTCGCCGGGTTCGTCAACACGGCCTCCACCACGCCGCTTTCGCACACCAACGTGCTCGCTTCGGGATGGGGCATCCCGAACGCCATCGTCCGCGACCTGGACACCGTCGTACGGCGCGAAGGACTGGACGGCGCGTGGGTCCGCTACAGCGTGCGGGAGGACGCCGTCACGCTGGAGAGGTTGTCCTCCCCGCCCGAACTACGCAGGCCCGTCTGGCACCAGCAGCGCATCCGCCTCGACACACCCCGCCTGGGGGACACACCGGTCATGGCTCTGCACCGACTGCGGCGGGCCGACCGCGACAGTTACGGCACCAAGGCGGCCAACCTCGGCGAACTGCACCACGTCCTGGACAGCCGTACCGCCGACCTGACCACGTACTACACGCGCCCGCGCCCGCCGCGGCCCGACCTGCTCACGCACCTCGCCTCCCGGCTCGGCGAGCCGGGAGCGCCCGTGGAACGGCTTCGCGCCAAGGCGGCCGAACGCGTCGCGCAGACGGTCCGGGCACCCGAGGGCGTGGCGCTGCCGTTCCGCCTGCACGATCTGTTCCTGGCCTCCTCGCCGGCGCTGCAACAGGGCATCGGCAAGCTGAAGATGGCCCTCGAACTCGACGCACTCGACGTGATCGACTCGCTGTCCCTGGACCTCCAGCACCTGATGCACAGCACTCCGATGCCCGACGAGGTGGCCCGCGCCATCACCGGCTCGGTGCCGGAACTACTGGCCGACGCATCGCGGCTGGTGGTGCGCTCCTCCTCCAACGCCGAGGATCTGCCGGGGTTCTCCGCGGCCGGGATCTACGACTCGGTGACGACGGTGCGTGGCCCGGAACAGCTGATGGACGCCGTACGGCAGGTGTGGGCGTCGTTGCTGTCACCGCGCAGCGTGCGCCTGCGGCACCAGGTCGGCATCTCCCTGGACGACACCTACATGGGAGTGATCATCCAGAAGTATGAGCCGGCCGACCTCGGGGGTGTGCTGGTGACCTGCAACCCGACCCGTCGCGAGGACTTCCGCAACGTGTACCTCAACTGCTCGTCCGGCTCGCCCGAACACGTGGTCGACGGCACGGTGCTGCCGCACCAGTACCTGTACAACACGGTCGAGGGCGGCGGGCGCACGGTGGCCGTCGGTTCTACGGGCGCGGACCTCCCGGGGGACACACGCGCGTCACTGGCGCGGCTGGCCCTGGTGGGGCGCCTGTTGCAGTCCCACTTCAGCGAGGACGACCCCGATGACGCCCTGGACATCGAGTGGCTCATGACCGCGGGCGGGACGTTCCAGCTGGTCCAGGTCCGCCCCTACGCCCGGTGAGGCGTCGTATGCCCGCCCCGTGGCACCGCGCTCCCCGACCCGATCTGACCCCGACCGCACGCCGCGTCATCCACCTCAACAACGGGTTCCAGCTGTTGTTCAACCTGCTGTGGTGGATGCCCGTGTTCTACGCCTACCAGCGCGACGCGGGCCTGTCCGACGGCCAGATCTTCGGCATCCAGAGCATCTACTACATCGCCTTCTGTCTGTTCGAGATACCCACCGGCGTCGTCGCCGACCGCATCGGTGCCCGTAACTGCCTGCGCGCGGGCGCGCTGGTCATGACGGCGGCGAACATGGTGCCGGTGCTGGCCCCGTCGTACACGGGCTTCCTCGTCCACTTCCTCGCCATCGCCGCCGGACGCTCCCTCACATCGGGCGCGGCGAGCGCCTGCCTGTACGACGGGCTGCGCGCCGAAGGAGCGGACGACCACTACCTCAGGGCGGAGGGGACGGCGCGCGCACTCGGGCTCGCCGCCAAGGTCGTGTGCTGGCCGCTCGTCGGACCGCTCATGTCCCTGGCCCCGCAGACCCCGTACGTGCTCAGCGCGGCGAGCGCGGCCGGCTCCCTGGGCTGCGCCCTCGCCCTACCACGGCTCGCCACGCTCGACACGGACTCCGGGCCGCGCGCCCAGGGCCGACGGGGCGGCACTCTGCTGCGCGACACGGGCGCCGCCCTGCGCGCCCTGCGCTCCTCACCGTGGCTGGTCCTGCTCATGGTCCAGGGTGTGGCGGTCTTCACGCTGTCGCGGATCTGCCAGGTCAATCTCTTCCAGCCGGTACTGCTGGAGCACGGCATAGGAGAGAGCACCCACGGCGGCGTCCTCGCGGCGATGACGGTGGCCGAGGCGGTGGCCTCCGCGCGCCCGCAGTGGCTGAGCCCCCGGCTGTCGCCCACGGCATGGGTGTCCCTGCTGAGCGTCGCGCTCGCCGCCGCCCTCGCGGGCACCACCGTCGGCGGTCCCTGGGCCGTGGTCGGTCTGTTGTGCGCGTTCGCCTCGATCACCGGCTTCGCCTATCCCGTGCAGCGCAAGCTCATCAACGACGCCATCCCCAAATCCGCGCCGCGCGCCACTTTGCTGTCGGTGGAGAGCATCGTGGACCGCGGGGTGTGTGCGCTGGCCGCCGTCGCCGCAGGCGCGTATCTGGCCGCCGGCCGACTGGACGCACTGCTGTGGCAGTCCGCCGCGGTCACCTGCGTGCTGATACCGGTACTTCATCTGGTGCTGCGCCGCATGAACCGGGCGACGGCCGCGCGCAGGGGACGTGGGACGCGTGCGGCCGACTCCGTAGCTCAGGAGACAGGCGCACGACCGCCGGAGGAGCCCGTTGCGCTGCCCGTGGACGAAGGCGCGGCTCTCCGCCCCTGAGCCACGGCGGGATCGACGGACCCGCGTGCCGCGTTACCAGTCGGCTTCAGTGGAGCGGGCGAACGCCGGCGCCGCGATGACGTACGCGATGCGGCCGCTCCCCGAGATCGGGCCGGCTGCAGGTGGACGGCGAGGCAGCTCACCGAGTCCGGGAATGCAGCATCGTCCATGTGCGCCTCCATCAGTGGGCGGGTCAGCCCGTCGAGGCAGCCCGTGCGAAGTTGCGGCGTTGCGCTCGCGCCCGACGCGACGTCTTGCGCTGAGCACGGGCGGATCAAGGCTCGGCTGGGACGTCCAACCGGGTGAAAGGTGAGCTCCGGACGAACCCGCTGCGACCCGGACGGCGTCGTTCCGGTCATGGACGTGATTCACGACGTGAGCGTGTCGGAGCCGGGCCTGGTGGTGCTCGACATCGCGGCCGCCGATGACCAGACGGCATTCGCCTTTCACGCCGCACTAGCCGCGATGTGGGCCATCACCACTGTCGAACGCACGAGCCGGGATCCCGGGCACCACGGAGTCCGGCTCCGCTGCTACCTCGACATGCGCCAGTCCCCCATGCCTTGAACCACGCCGCCTCCGGTACGGCGAGTGACTTCGCCACAGCAACGCGACGCCGACGCAGGGCGCGGAGGCCGGGTTGTCGGAGGGTTCCCCGGCGGGGTTGCGGGCGTGGTCGGGGCTGGCTGCCGGCCTGGACGTACGCGCGGCGCCGGGCAGGACCGGCATAGCCGTCGGGCAGGTCGATCGCCCAAGTGACCTTAGTCCGCCAGACCGAGCACTTCCGCGATGCCTTCCAGCACTTCAGGCGCGTCATTCACCACCCGGGGCGAGAGGAGCTTGTCGTCCTCACCGTTGATGACCACGCAGTGAGGGTGCCCTTTGCCCGCATCGATCCCGGCCCGGATCCGGCTCTAGCAGAAGGCAGGACACATCATGCAGCTATGCCGTCCAGTGGAGGACGGTCTGCAGCGAAAATCGGCTATCCGATGCGGAGACTGCCTGGGAGGTTGTGCAGGTGACTGAGAGGACCCCTACGACTCCGACCGTGCCCGATTTACCCGCCAGGCGCTGGCACGTCTGGTTCTCTGTGATCACGCCGTGGACGTCGCCGACCGCGCCGCAGGCTTGGTCGCCACCGAGAACGACCCCGACACAGGTCCCGGGGGCCGGGTCAGCCAGGCATTCCAGCTCATCGAGCTCGCGGAGCGCGCTTTGGTCTCGGCCGCAATCTGCGAGCGCGAGCGGGGCAGTTCCTGGGCGGAGATCGCCCAGTACCTGAGGATCGGAACACGGGCCGGAGGCGCGTACCCCAGTTGCCCACCGCAGCGTATGACTCAGCAGGGGCCTGCACCCATCTCGACCGCTGGGCCGGGAACCGGCTCAGTCTTGTCAACGATGAGGCTCCCGTCAGCTCCGGTCTCGTCATGGACACCGGCGACGGAGCATCCCCCGTCACCCCATAGCGGCGTTCGGCCCTGTAGGAAAGGCGATTGTCTCGTCGAACGGAACGCGAGCCTGGAGGCAGTTTCCTCTGGCCCGCTCCTCGAATCGTGCCTGATCCGGCCATGTGGTGGAGTCCGCGGCCATTAACGAGTGGCTGTAACGGCTACCGCTTGCGGGCGAGCAGCTGCACCGCCTGCGACCGGTGGCCGTTCATGGTGGCGACCTCGATGCCGCGCTCGTCCACCAGGTCGAAGTCCGACAACAAAGCGCGCAGCTCCTCAACGTCGTGGTGCCGGCACACCGCACCGTCGTCCGTGGCGAACACTCCGTACGGTGTGCCGAATTGTCGAGCGTAGGCGGCGTAGCGGCTGTGGTTTCGTTCGTCGTCCTGCAAGACCATGTCACTGACGTAGAGCAGCCCGCCAGGTGCGAGAACGCGGTTCAGCTCGTCGACCAGCGCCCGCTGAGCATCGGCGTCGGGGATACACGTAAGCACTGCGAACAGCAGGACGACGTCGAAGCTCTCCGCGGCGCCAATCAGGTCCGGTGGAGACTCCAGGACGGCAAAGCGCAGGTCAGGCCACAGCTGACGGCCCCGCTTGATCAGCGCGGGAGACAGGTCCACGCCGGACACGTCACGGAAGCCGTGCTCGCTCAGCTCGGCCATGACACGACCGTATCCACAGCCGTAGTCCAGAACCCGAGCGTCCGGATCCACCCCCGTCAGCCAGCTGAGATGCACCGGGTGGGTGAACGTCTTCGTTGCGCCGACGCCGTCCCAGTAGGCGATCTGACTACCAAGATCCTTCATGCGAGTGCAGCATACGGCCCTGCTGGGTCCGCACATCACTACTTGATCCACTTCACAGACACACTCCAAAGGCTGCCCGGTAACTGCTGGTTGCCGCGCGCCGAGCCGTTCCCTGCGCTGGCGCGCTTCGTCCGAAGGTGCTGCTGACCAACAAGCAGATCGGGGAGAATCTCTTCCTCTCCCCGCGGACGGTCTCCACTCACCTCTACCAGCTCTTCCCGAAGCTCGGCATCACCTCGCGCGCCGGGCTGCGCGACGCGCTGGAATCGCTCGACCGGCAGTGAGCCGACGTTTCGGCGCCGACCGATTCACGCACACCACCATCAGCCGGTTGCCGAGCGACACAACCGCCCGGCGCCCGCGCCCCATCTAGTGCCGCATCAAGCAACGTTTGCCCTTGACGGCGTCGGCGACGCCCAGCCGGCCGCTGCCGCCCGGTCCAGTCCGGGTGGTCTCGGCGAGCGGGACGGCGGCTCCGGCCACATGCGGCGTGGCCATCGAGGTCCCGCTCAGCGTCCGGCAGTAGCCCTCGCCCTCCGCGGCATGCTGCGCTGACGATCCTGGCAGGCTGGTCGCGGGCGGCCCGCAAAATGCCCGCGATGATCCAGGACTCCTGGCCGCTGCCCCCCATTGTTCGGCGCGGCGGGAACAGCCGACCCGGCCGGCACCGTTACACCAGCCGAGGGGCCGGCGCCGCGCGGGGCGGAACATCGCGGGACACAAGACTCGTCCGCCACGACGTGATCCGGGCCCCCGGGTCCGCGGTATGCCCGGTCACCCGATGTCGGGGCGACTCCTCATACGCCTGCCGCAGACTCGGACCGAGACCTTTGCACACAGGAGGATCGCTTCATGAATGACCGGCCCTTGACGCTCATGGCCGTGCACGCCCACCCCGACGATGAGGCCACTGGAACGGGAGGTGTCCTCGCACGGTACGCGGCGGAGGGCATCCGCACGGTCCTCGTGACGTGTACCGACGGCAGTTGCGGTGACGGACCGGGAGGTGTCAAGCCGGGCGATCCCGGCCACGATCCGGCGGCCGTCGCCCTGATGCGGCGCCGAGAACTTGAGGCAAGCTGCGACATCCTGAAGGTCAGTCATCTGGAGATGCTGGACTACGGCGACTCCGGGATGATGGGCTGGTCGAGCAACGACGCCCCCGGATCCTTCTGGCAGACACCCGTGGAGGAGGGTGCCGCCCGACTCGCGGAGCTCTTGCGCCGCTACCAACCGGATGTGGTCGTCACCTACGACGAGAACGGCTTCTACGGCCACCCCGACCACATCCAGGCACATCGCATCACGATGGCGGCGCTGGCGATGACCACGCCGACGCCGAAGGTGTACTGGACGACGGCGCCCCGCTCAATGATGCAGCGGTTCGGGGAGGTCATGCGCGAGTTCGGTGCGGACTGGGAGGAGCCGGATCCCGCGGAGGCCGCCGCGATGGCCGAGATCGGACTCCCCGACGAGGAGATCACCACCTGGGTGGACACCACCGCTTTCGGCCCTCAGAAGTTCGATGCCCTGGCCGCGCACGCGAGCCAGGGCGAGAACATCTTCTTCCTCAAGATGGGCCAGCAAAGGTTCACCGAGTTGATGGGCGTCGAGACCTTCGTACGTGTCCAGGACACCACCAGCGCGGCGGTACCGGAGAACGACCTCTTCGCCGGACTTCGCTAGTCCGCGCGCCTCCCGGGACCGAGCGACCTGGCCTGCTGTCAGGCCACCCTGTTTCGGCCGCTCTCCCGGGACGGCGCGTCCGGAGCACCGCTCACACGGGCGCTTCGGTCAGGCCCGCGGACAGCCATCGCACCACCGACTCCGCGCCGTACGGCCGCTCTTGGGGGGCGATGTGCCGCAGGAAGCCGAGGTCCTGGCCGATGGTGACGATGGGGGGTTCCACCATGCCGTGCGGACGGCGCTGTCCGAACCCGACCGCGGACAGCAGCCCGTTGCACAGGCACTGCCGTCCATCGGTCTGCTCGGCAGCGCGGCCCTTGCGGACGTACATCGCGCCGGGCTCCGCCGGGCAGCGATAGCCGACGGCGCCGCAGACCCGGGGGCGCGCCGAGCTCACTCGGGGGTGGCCAACGTGCCCGGCAGGTCGGCGACCTTGAACGGAAAGGTGGTCGGAGAGGCCGCAGGATCGTTGCGCACGGTCAGCGCGGAGCGAAGCTCGCGCTCGACCAGTTCCCGCCGCAACCGCGGATCGAGGCCGGTCTCCTCGCAGAGCGCGAAGACACTGCCGAGTTGGACGCCGACCGCGCCCGCTGCCCGCGCCCGGCGGAGCTGGTCCGGTCCGCATTGGCCGCCGGCGATCCGGAAGGGCAGGCCGAGGGCGGCCATCTTCGCGAAATCAAGGGTGTCCCGGGGGCCGTAGAGGGGATCGCCCTGCTCGTCCAGGCGCATCGGTCCGCGCGGCGGCGCGCTGTGCCCGCCGGCGCGGTGGCCTTCGACGATGAAGCCGTCCGGGGTGGTCTGCGCGGAACGGTTGAGATACGAAGCCAGGGCCGGCAGCGAGACGATGGCCAGGACGTCGGGTCGGTGCGGGGGCTCCGGCTGCGCTCCGCACAGCACTGAGGCCGGGTCGAAGCGCAGCTCTACGGGCTTGTCGTCACCCTCGACGTCCAATCGCGCGGTGACGGGCTGCAGTTGGGCGAGCCGGGTCGCGATGCCCGGGATCTGTGCGGGAATGCCCGCACCGACCAGCACATAGTCCACGCCGGCCAGGATCGCGCCGAACATGGCGGCGACCGTTGCGAGTTCGACCTTCTCCAGATAGCTGATGCCGACCGGTCCTTCGTGGCCTTCCCGGGCGAGCCATACCTCCCAGAAGTTGGCCACGACGGTCAGCGACCGGGCCGGGCACGCTTCGTCAGCGGTCAGCCGGGCGGTGCCGCGAATCGCTCGCCGACGCCGATCCCGCCCTCGACGAAGTAGCGCTCCCGTATGGAATCGGCAAGTTCCGGTACGGGGAAGCCGGCCAGCGCCAGCCTCAGGTGGCCCCCTGGGTCACCGCCCTGCAGCACCCGTATCAGCAGGGTGTCCAGGGCGGTACCGGACACGACACCCAACTGCCCGGTACGCGCGACGGCACGAGCCAGGCGCCAGCCGGACACACCCACCCCCATTCCGCCTTGGAGCAGCCAGGGCAGGTCGGTCCTGGTCCGGGGTGTGCTCATGGGTCCTCGCAAGGATGGTAGCCGGGTCCGGAACACCTACGTACGGTTCCGTAACCAGACGTCGCGCCATCCACCCCCTGGTTCGGTACAACTCCCCGCCCAGGACGGTGAACTTCGCGTGGGTGGTGCGGGCGCCCAGATCGGTTGACCGCACCACCCGGCAGAACAGGCCGGCCGGACGGTGCCCAGGCGGCGCCCGAGTCCGGCAGGCTGATTCAGCGGTGCTTGTCCGAGACCTCGGCGGAGTCGAATGTGGCCATGTCGCGCAAGGCACGCACCGCCGCCTGGACGAGCGGCAGAGCCAACAGGGCACCGGTGCCCTCACCGAGCCGTAGCCCCAGGTCGACCAGGGGATGCAGGCCGAGGTGCCGCAGGGCGATGGTGTGCCCGGGCTCGACCGAGCGGTGTCCGGCCACACAGGCGGCCAGGGCATCCGGGGACAGCCCGGCCGCAACCAGAGCCGCCGACGAGGCGATCACCCCGTCCAGGATCACCGGGACCCGGTGCGCGGCGGCGCCCAGCACGAACCCGGCGATCGCGGCGTGTTCCAGGCCGCCGACCGCCGCCACCGTCCCGATCGGGTCATGCCGGTCCGGGCGGTGCAGCTCCAGAGCCTTACGTACCACCCCCACCTTGTGCCGTCGGGTCGTGTCGTCGACTCCCGCTCCGTGACCGGTCACGTCGTCCGGGTCCGCACCGGTGAACGCGGCGATCAGCGCCGCGGACGCGGTGGTATTGGCGATGCCCATATCGCCGGTGAGCAGGCAGCGGGAGCCGTTGTCGACGAGTTCCGCGGCGACGCCGATGCCCACTTCGATGGCCTGGACGGCCTCCTGACGTGTCATGGCCGGAGCGCGGGTCATGTCCGCGGTTCCCGCCCGGACCCGGTGTCGCAGCAGCATGCCCGGAGTCGTGTCCGAGCCTGGCACCGGAGTCGCTACGCCCACGTCCACCACGACCACCCTGGCTCCGGTCTGAGCGGCCAGGGCGTTCACCGCGGCGCCGGAGGCCAGGAAGTTGGCGACCATCTGAGTCGTCACCTCCTGCGGCCAGACGCTGACGCCCTGGGCATGGACACCGTGGTCGGCCGCGAAGACGGCCACCGCGGCCGGCTCCGGCATCGGCGGCGGGCAGCTGCCCGCCAGACCCGCGAGCCGGACCGACACGTCCTCCAGCAGACCCAGCGAGCCGGGCGGTTTTGTCAGGTGGTTCTGGCGGTCACGGGCCGCGGCGCCGGCGCCGGCGTCCGCGGGAGCGATGGCGGCCAGGGTGCGCTCCAGCCGCAGGCCGACGGCGGGGTCGGCGGCAGGCCGAGGGGTTGGATCGGAGCCGGACGAGGGCACCATGAGGGAAGTCCTTCCCATGTCGGCGGTTCTCCACGCCACCGTGAACGGGCCGCGCCCGGGCGGGTAGTGCCTGGCTACGGGACGGCCGGAATATCCTGGCTCCCGGATCTCGGCACCCGGCTCGTACAGCACGGGTACCGGCGCCGACTCCCGGCCTTCCCAGCGGCCGGCTCGCACCGGCTGCCAGTGGCCATCTGCGGGAGGCAGCTCCCCGGTCACAGTGGCGGGCCCGCCCCGGAATTGGGCCATCGGGCCCGCACCGGAGTTCCTCCGCACCGTCGCTCGCATCCTGCCACACACCGCCGTCGTCGAGCAGCCGCCCGACGGGATGTCCTGCCGGGCCGGTGCGGGTGGGCGTACGGCCGAACGCGATGAACGTGCAGGCTGCGCCGCCCTGCCAGGACCTTCTGGGAACGCATGTCGGACCACATGGCCCTGGGTAGGGGCTGGACGGCGCCATCCGGTGGGGTGGGTGCGCGGGCAGGATCGGTGAAAGCGGGGGTAGAGGAGAGAGTGCGACGGCAAACACCGAGGCGCTGCCGCCTGCGGGGCGCCGCGAACAGAGACTCCCTGAGCAGCCAATGCGTCTCAGCGCCGTACCGGGCGGACCGGGAGCGCTTCGACGCTGTTGCCGATGAAGCTGCGCTGACGGGGCAGTTCGGCCTCGGGGACGGCGAGGTCGAGGTCCGGGAAACGGGTGAAGAGCCGTTCCAGCGCGATCGTGGCTTCCAGGCGGGCGAGTGGGGCGCCCACGCAGTAGTGCGCGCCCTGGCCGAAGGAGAGGTGCCGAGACGCGCCGGATCGGGTGACGTCGAAGCGGTCGGCGTCCGGGCCGTGGAAGGCCTCGTCGCGCCCGGCGGCGGTGTAGCCGGCGAGGACCGGGGTGCCCTGCGGGATCACGGTGCCGCCGAGGGCCAGGTCGCGGGTGGGATAGCGGAAGGGGAACCAGCTGACCGGGCCGTCCCAGCGCAGCGTCTCGTCCACCACGTCCGACCAGGTGGCCTTGCCCTCCAGGACCAGCGCCAGCTGGTCGCGGTGGGTGCACAGCGCCCGGACGGCATTGCTGATCAGGTTGAGGGTGGTCTCATGGCCGGCGACCAGCATCAGGCGCATCGTGCCGATGAGTTCGGCCTCGCTGAGCCGGTCGCCGCCGTCCTCGCGGGCCGCTATCAGGGCGCTGGTCAGGTCGTCGCCGGGGGCGGCCCGGCGGGCGGCCGCGATCGTACCGAGCAGCTCGACGAGCTCGCGTACGGCGGCCATCACCTCGGCCGGAGTGGTGTCGGTGGCGATGATCACCGTGTAGGTGAGGTCGTGCAGTCGGCCGCGGTGCTCGTCGTCCACACCGAGCAGCTCGCAGATGACGCTCAGCGGGAGCGGGAGAGCGAAGTGCGTGCGCAGGTCCGCGATACCGTCCGGGTCCTCGTCGGCGGCCCGGCCGAGGTCGTCGAGGAGGCCGGCGGTGAGTTCCTCGATGCGCGGCCGCAGCCGCTCCACCTGGCGGGCGGTGAAGGCGTTGCCGACGAGGGAGCGCAGCCGGCGGTGGTCGGCGCCGTCGGCAGTGTGCATGCCCTGGGCATTGGCGAAGACCCGCAGCGGCCAGTCCGCTGGGATCGTGCCGTCGTTCAGGGCCGGGCAGTGGCGGGCGTCCTTGGCCACGTCGGGGTGGGAGAGGAACTCCTTGAGCGTGTCGTGCCCCAGGACGACCGCCGCGGGTACCCCGCCGGGCAGGACGATGTCCGCGACGGGCCCCCGGGCCCGCAGGTCGGCGTTCAGGGCGTGCGGACAGCCGCCGGCGGGGTCGACGACGTGGGCGGGCGCGGGGGTGTGGGAGGACAAGCCGGGACTCCTGATCCTGTGGACGACTACCGGCCAACAGTGCGGTGTCGAAGGCCGGTTGTACAAGTCCACCCCGCCGGTGCCTCGGCCGAGGGCCCGGCCCACCCATCCCGGCTGACCTCCGAAGCCGGGCTGCGGCAACTCCAGCCTCGCCGGCGGCGTGACGTCGGGGTGCCCACATAACCGACGGGAGTCGACCCAGAGCCGAACCCTGACCCACCGGTGGGGGGGGCCCCGCGGGGGGGGGGCCCCCGGGGTGGGGGGGGGGCGCAAGGGGACCAGACGGGAGCGCCCCGCCCCCCCCCCCCCCCCACCCCCGCCCCCCGGGGCGGCCCCCCCGGGGGGGCCCGCCCCACCGGTGATGCGTGGACGCGCCTACGGAGCCATCTCGTACGCGCCGGACAGCGCCTCGACCCGCTCCCAGACCCGCTCCGTACGTGCCTCGTCGACGACCGGCCGCCGGATCGCACTCAGCGCCCATTCCTGCTGCTGCTCGGTCGCAGAATCCTTGCCGTGCAGCTCGACGGCGTGTGCGGTGAAGTCCCGTACGAGGACGGCGAAGAGTTCGTCGAGCACGTCCTCGTCGAGTCCGTTCAGGGCGGCCTGCTCCAGGACGAGTTGCCCGTGCACGACGAGGGCGAAGAGCTGCCCGACCGCGAGGACGAGGTCGAGGTCGCGGCTCTGGTCAGCGTCGGGGGCGGCCGTGGCCACGAACTCGCAGAGCGCATCCGCCTGTTCGCGGAAGCGGGCCACGTTGGGCAGGTGCGCGTACGAGTCGAAGGCGGGTCGCCAGTCGTGGAAGCGCACCGAGCCGAGGCCGCGGGCCGGCCCCTGCCGGAACAGGAAGTCGTCGTCGGCCGCGTCGAGACGTGTCGGCACGCCGGGGTACTCGGTCGGGTCGAGGAGGTGGCTGCGCATGAACTTCAGGATCAGGGCCAGGTTGACGTGGACCGTGCCCTCCAGCTTCGGCAGACCGCGGATCTCCACGGCGGCCTGACCGAAGTAGTTGTCCTTCTCGAAACCCTTGGCGGCGATGACGTCCCACATCAGGTCGATGACCTTCTCGCCCTCCGTCGTCACCTTCATCTTCGTCATCGGGTTGAAGAGCAGGTAGCGGCGGTCGTCCGGGCCGGCGGAACGGAAGTAGTCGACGGCGCGCTCGCTGAAGGACTTCATGCCGACGAGCCTGACGTACGCGTCGGTCAACTCGCGCCGCACGTGCGGGAAGCTGGTGACGGGACGGCCGTAGAGGATGCGGTTGTGGGCGTGGGTGACGGCCTCGTACATCGCGTGCTCGCAGATGCCGATCGAGGCGGTGCACAGGTTGAACTTGCCGATGTTGACGGTGTTGAGGGCGGCATCGAAGGCGGCGCGGCCGGTGTGCAGGACATCCTCGGCCGTTACGGGATAGTCCTCCAGGCGGAACTCGCTGACGAACTTCGAAGAGTCGACGACGTTCTTGACCAGGTGATAGGCCGGGTGACGGCTGTCGGCGGCGAAGAATACGTAGCCGTCGGGGCCCTCGACGTCGGTACGGCGGCCGAAGACGGAGACGAGTCCGGCGGCGTTTCCGTTGCCGATGTAGTACTTGGAGCCCGTGGCGCGGAAGCCGCCGTTGCCGTCGGGCTCCAGCAGCATGTCGGTGGAGTAGATGTCGGCGCCGTGCGTCTTTTCGGACAGGCCGAACGCGAACACCTCACCTTGGGCGAGGAGTTCCGCGGCGCGGGCGCGGGCGGCGGCGTTGTCGCTCTGCCAGACCGGACCGAGGCCGAGGATCGTGACCTGCCAGGCGTACCAGTAGTCGAGGCCGTAGAAGCCCAGTATCTCGTTGAGCGCGGCGATCCGGGCGGTGTCCCACCGCTTGTCCGGTTCCCCCGCTCCCGCGGCGGACGACGGAGTCAGGAACGTGGCGAACAGGTTCTCCTTCGCCGCGAAGGCGAGGAAGTCGCCGAGCCACGCGCGGGTCCGGTAGTCGTCGATCAGCTGCTTCTTCCCGCGCTCCTCGAACCAGTCGACGGTGGCACGCAGCAAGCGGCGCGTCTCGGGGTCGAAGTGCGCGGGGTCATAGGTGCGCGGGTTGAACAGCGGCTGGTCGGCCATGGGGCTGTCACCTTTCGGCTGGTGGACGGGTGGGAATCGGGACGTCTGACGACTGGGCGGGCCGGATCGGGAGGATCGGCCGGGGGCGGCGCGGGTCAGCGGCCTGGACCGAACCGGGACAGCGTGGCCAGCACGTCGTCCAGCCAGTCGATCATCATGCGCTCGTAGGCGATGCCCCCGCGCAGTACGACGTGCTGGAGCTCCCGCTCGGCGTCGAGCGGTGCCTGCGGACCGGCCGTGCTCGCTTCGGGCACCGTGAAGTCCCTTGCCTCTCCGGCGAGATAGTGCGCCAGCCGGCCCCGGTGCACCTGCCGGTGTCGCTCCACCTCGCGGATCAGGGCGGCCGGGTCGTCGAAGGCGGCGCCCCGGATCTTGACGGCCAGGTCGTGGCGGACGCTCTCCGGCTCGATCGGATCGTGCAACCAGGACGACAGCGCGGCCCGGCCGAGGTCGGCGACGGAGTACTCCTTCTTGTCCGGCCGGCCCTGCTGCGGGACGTCCCGGACCTCGACCCAACCGTCGTTGTCCATGCGCTTGAGCACGCGATAGATCTGCTGGTGGGTCGCGGTCCAGAAGTAGCCGATGGACCGCTCGAAACGCCGGGCCAGCTCATAGCCGGAACCAGGTTTCTCCAAGAGCGACACCAAAATCGCGTGTTCGAGCGCCATGCCGCTGATCCTTCTATGCAACTCGTTGCATAGCAAGCCTGGCTCACTCCGATGCGACGCGGCTCACGCTCCGGTGACTCCGTCGATCTGCTCGCGGATGAGATCGGCATGACCGTTGTGACGTGCGTATTCCTCGATCATGTGCACCATGATCCAGCGCAGGGAGACTCCCTGATCCCCCACGTGACCCGCTTCCTGTTCGAACAAGCTGCAGGAGTGGTCGAGCGACGCTTCGGCAATCAGCTCGCGGCCGCGAGCAACCTCCGCTTGCCAGGCAGCCATCGCCTCGTCGAGGCCACGGCCCGACTCAAGGGCGAATCCATCGGGATTGCTCTGCCCGAAGACCGCCGGCACGTCCTGGCCGGCGAAGACACGCTGGAACCAGTTGCGTTCGACCTCAGCCATGTGCTGGACGAGACCAAGCAGTGTCATCGACGACGGCGACGCCGCGGCAAGCCGTAATTGAACGTCTTCCAGGCCCGTGCATTTGAGAGCGAGAGTCGCACGGTGAAAGTCCAGCCACGCCTCCAGCATGGCGCGCTCGTCAGCATGCGCGGGCGGGATAGGGCGCCCATCCGGTGTCGTATTCCTGAGCACACCCTGGCAGGAGCCGACGCGGCGCGGGACCGTCTTCGCCGACGTCCAGGAGCTGCCGCTGCCCGTTCACGGCGCGCTCCTCGACCTCCAGCATCGCCGTCGGCAACCGGGGGGTGCCGTCAGACCCGTACGACGATCTTGCCTGTGTGCCGGCCGGACTCCATCAGGCGGTGCGCGTCCCGGACGCGGTCCAGGCCGTCGAAGACCTCCGCCACGACAGGGCTGAGGGCGCCGTCGGCGAGTCCGGAGGCGAGGTAGTGGGAGGCCCGGCGCCGGCCCTCCGGATTCCCCGTGAGTACGACATTGGCGTACCCGTGCACGGTGAGTGGCCACTGCCTGGGGAGCAGGATGGGCTGCTCGTCCAGCCAGCCGTAGCTGACCAGGGTGCCGTCCTGGACGGTCGCCCCGCCCAGCTCGGCGAAGCCGGAGCCACCGATCGCGTCGAGGACGATGTGCACACCGTCCCCGCCGGTCAGCCGCTTCGTCTCCTCGACCACGTCCTCCTCCCCGCTGACGATGACATGCTCGGCGCCGAGGTCGAGCAGCCGCCGCCGTTTGTCCGCCGTGCGGGTGGTGACGATCGGTACGGCACCGGCCCGGCGGACGACCTGGATCGCGGCCGTGCCCACACCGCTGGACGCGCCGGTGATCAGCACCCGGTGGCCGGGGACCAGCCCCGCCCGTTCCACCAGGGCGCCGTAGGCCGTCGTGTAGGTCAGCCAGACGGCGGCCGCGGTGACGGCGTCGGTCCCGGCCGGGCGCGGGACGAGCGCGCTCACGGGCAGGACGACCCGGTCGCCGTACACCCCGTGGGCGCTGAGTTCGAAGTTGGCAGCGGCGATGACGGGGTCTCCCGGCGCGAACGCCGTCACGCCCTCCCCCACCTCCTCGACCTCGCCCGCGGCCTCGTAGCCGTTGCGCGAGCCCGGCAGGGTCGGCTGGTAGTAGTAGCCGCCCGAGCGGAAGAGCGCCTCGGCGCGGTTGAGTCCGACCGCCTCGACCCTGACGAGCACCTCGCCGGGTCCGGGCACGGCCAGTTCGACCTCCTCGACGGTCAGGACGTCGGGGCCGCCGAGTTCATGAAAGAGCACTGCACGTGCGGAAGTTGACATGCCGTCGACGCTACGCAGTGGGCCGAGGACGATCCATGTCCATCGAGCTCGATTTCATGTCCGTACGTCTTCCATCTCGGACTCCAGCGCTACGGTGGGAGCATGGACGTGCTCAGCGACGTCGTCGCCGCGATGCGCACCGGCCGACCGCACTCCGCGCGCAGGGACAAGTACGCGCCCTGGGGTCTGCGGTTCGCCGCGGCGGACGAGGCCGGGTTCCATGTGGTGCTGCGCGGGTCGGCCTGGCTGATCCCGGCAGAGGGCGAGCCGGTGGCCCTGGCACCGGGCGACGTGGTGTTCCTGGCGCACGGGCACGGGCACTCGCTGGCCAGCGGTCTCGACGTACCACTGCGGGAGGTACGGCTCCTGCCGGACGGCAGCTGGAGCGAGTCACCGCCGAGCGGACCGGCCGCCGGACCGTCCTCGGGCTGCCCCGACACCGTCACACTGTGCGGCACCTACCGGCTCGACCGGTCCCGCGCCGGCCGTCTGCTGGCCGAACTGCCCGAGGTCGTGCATCTTCCCGCACGGGTCGGCACGCACCGCTCGCTGCGCGCCGCGGTGGAGCTGCTGGGCATGGAACTGGAGGAGAACCAGCCGGGTGCGGACGCGATCGTCACCTCGCTCCTCGACACCCTGCTGCTCTACATCCTGCGTGCCTGGTGGCAGAGCGAGCGCGAGGCCGGGCGCCCGCGGGGCTGGGCGGCCGCCCTGGCCGACCCGGCGGTCTCGGCGGCGCTGCGCGCGATCCACAGCGACCCTACACACCCGTGGACGGTGGAGGAGCTCGGTGCCACCGGCGGCCTGTCCCGCGCGGCCTTCGCCCGCCGGTTCACCGCCATGGTGGGCGAGCCGCCGCTGACGTACCTGACGTGGTGGCGCATGACCACGGCCGGCCGGCTCCTGCGCCACGACGACCTCTCGCTCCGCCAGGTCGCCGAACGCACCGGCTACACCTCGGAGTTCGCCTTCGCCAAGGCGTTCAAGCGGGAGTACGGGGTGGCACCGGGCCGGTACCGCAGGGGCAATGCCTGACGAGCAGGTGGGAGCGATCGGGACACACGGACCGCGGTCGATCGGCAGCGTCCCCCTCTTCCAGCCGCTCTCGTCCCACCAGCAGCAGCCCGGGGACTGTCCGCTGTCCGTGCCGCACGGCTCACCGCAAATCGCGACACTGCCTGGTCCGATGATGCCTACTCACTGGTGACAGAGCAGAGTCGCAGTGTAACGTCACCCTCAGATGTCGTGGTTCGCAGTACCTGCCCGCGCTACTGCGCGGGCGTTTTGCTGTGCAGTGCCCGAGGACCAGGACGACCACCTCCGGGTCCGCGCGGTGCGGACCCGCCATCGATTGGAAGGCACAGACATGGCCAGCGGTACCGTCAAGTGGTTCAACGCCGAAAAGGGCTTCGGCTTCATCGCGCAGGACGGAGGCGGCCCCGACGTCTTCGCGCACTACTCCAACATCAACGCCAGCGGCTTCCGCGAGCTCCAGGAAGGCCAGGCCGTCACCTTCGACATCACCCAGGGCCAGAAGGGCCCCCAGGCGGAGAACATCACCCCCGCCTGACCCGACGCCACACACGATGCACGGTGCCAACAGGCGCTCACGCCAACGGCACCGTGCACCGCGGCACAACAACCGGCCCGATTCAACCCGCCGGAGCAGGCCGCGGTGTGAGACTCCACCTCCACCGAATCCGCGTGCCGCTCCCGCTGATGATGTGCCGGACAGCAAGGGAGTCGGAGCGGAGCGTTCCCAGTACTACAGCCATCTTCGAAGTTGCGGGTGCGGGTGGCGGTGAGGGTCAGGAAGGCGAGGGCGGCCATGGACAGGGTGATGTGGCGGTGCCAGGCGTCCCAGGTGCGGACCTCGTAGTGGTCCAGGCCGCAGTCGGACTGCGCGGTCTCGAAACAGTCCTCGATGCTCCGGCGCAAGCCCATCACGCGGACGAGCTCGCCGATCGGGGTGCCGGCCTTGCCGTGCACGGCGAAGTAGGTGATCTGGGTGGGGTCGGTGATCGAGCGGCGCACGAGCAGGAGATGGACGTAGCCGTGGCTCGGGCCGTTCTCGGCGCCGCCGGGCCAGGTTACTTCGGCCGGCGCCCGGTCGTAGGAGCGCGGTCCCTTGGCCTGGGTGTGCACGGTCTCGTCGACCGGGGCGAGCTCAGGTTTGGTCACCGGGCAGGTTCAGCTCACCGTCGATCAATGCCCGCCCGGTGTCGGTGGCGTACGCGCGGAACACGGCGACCTGGTAGTTCTCGATCTGCCCGGTGATCCCCGCGTACTGCCTCGCGGGCCAGGAACGGCACCGCGAACGACCCCAGTGCGTCACGGCGTTGATCGGCACACCAACGCGTCACCCATCGATCGGGCACGGACACGAGCAACGGTTGCAGTACAGGGTGAACTCTTCCGGCGTCACGCCGGTAAGAACTCCGCAATGCGCAGGGCCAGTTGAGGCTGCGTCGTGCTCGGTGGCGTCCAGGTGAACCCGCGGCACCTGCCGCAACGGCTGCAATTCGGCGCAACGGAATCCGCGAGGGCTTCACCGTGCAGAGAACTGTCTGGACGTGCGAGGGCAGTCACTTCGCAACTGAGTGGCAGCCACGCCGAAGACGGCGGTGCGTGCTTACGCGCCACGCATGGCAGCTGGCGCCGCGCACCGTCAGTCAGATCCCACGGCGCGATGCAGGGTTGTATGGCAAAGCGTCAGGTGCAGTGCATCGACGCCCATGCACCAGGGTCTTCCCTACTACGGTCGGGCCCCACGCCACACGGCGGGCACGATCAGGTGGCGACAAGGTCCTTGTCCGTCGCCGTAGCGGCAACCGCGGTATAGAACACAGACTTGCCCTGCTTCCTGCGCCGGACCTGCCCCTTGGCCACCATCGCCTCAAGCGTGCTGCGCACAACCGTGATCTTGATACCCCGATCCCGATACGCATCACTCAAAGCATCAGTGACAACAAGAGCCGAACAGGGCCGCCCCTGCTCACTGAGATACCCAACCACGAGATCACGCAGAGTCGGAGTACTCCTCCCACCCGGAGCGACGACGGCAGATACCGCCGAGGACACCGCCCGCTCGGACGTTGACTGCTCGATCCGATCCACCTCCGAGGGGCTGGCCTGCGACAACGTCCCGCCGGATCCCTCCACTTCACCAAGCGCCTGCTGCATATTGACCAACAGGACCTGGTTACCCCTCAAGGTCTCTAACCGCTCCTGCAGAGCAGCCACCTCACTGACCAACCGCTCCTGCTCCAGAGCGTTGCGCTCCAAGTCCTCCGCCAACCGCGCCGCATACAGCGGCTTGAGATTGGCGATGTCGTCCTGAATGTCAGCCACGTTGGCCCTCCCTGCCGGAATCACCTGCCATTGCGTTACTGGATAGTACTCACACCAATTACGAATAGGGCCCGGCGTCGGGCTTCCAACACAGCGACCGTCAAGGCAAGTAACTGGCCGTACTCCTGAGCGGTGGTCGGCACGGCTGGGGTCGGCTCTTGGTACACCAGGCAGTCCGGAATACCGGAATACTGGCACTGCGCACCCGAGGGGCCCGGGCAGGAGTCCTGCCAGTTCTCACTCCACTCGTTGGAATGGTGGTCCGGTCAAACAACCCCTGACGCGCCATCAGGTGAGTCACCTACACAAGCCGGTGCGAGCCTCTGGTTGCTGCCAGTACCACGTATCGACCGATTTCCGGATGAAATGGAAGTGGTCTGCTCCCGCGAGTCACCGGTGACTGCAGCCAGCTGTCGGCACCCGCAACAAGGAAGGCGTTTCGGGCCCTGCGCGATTGAGTCGAATGGGTTATCGTGCTTCGCCGACCTGTCCCATTCGCGAATGGGAAGCATAGAAGGAGACCCGGTGTCCGATCTTGGGCGGCTCGTCGCCGGCCGGTACCTGCTCGTGGAGCGGGTGGGTAGCGGTGGCATGGGCACCGTGTGGCGTGCCGAGGACCAGGTGCTCGGCCGTCATGTCGCCGTGAAGAAGCTGCGCGTCCCGCCGCACTTGCACGACGACCAGGTCCAGACGCTCCACGAACGCACCCGGCGCGAGGCCCGCAGTGCCGCCCGAATCGCCCACCCCAACGTGATCGTGGTGCACGACGTCGTCGATGACGAGGGCCTGCCCTGCATCGTCATGGAGTACATACCGTCACTCACGCTGGGTGACGTTCTCAAGCGTCGGGGTGCGCTGCCACCCGAGGAAGCCGCCCGGATCGGCCGTGCCGTGGCAGCCGCCTTGCGCGCCGCCCACGACTCCGGGGTGCTGCATCGGGACGTCAAACCCGCCAACGTTCTGCTGGGCGACGACGGGCGGATCGTCCTCACCGACTTCGGGATCGCCCTTGAGTCGGGAACGTCCTCACTGACAAAGTCCGGTGAGTTGATCGGTAGCATCCGTTACCTTGCGCCCGAACGCCTCAAAAGCGGAAATACCGGGCCAGGACCAGCCAGTGACCTGTGGTCCGTCGGCGCGATGCTCTACCAGGCGGTCGAGGGACGGCACCCGTTCCTGCGTGACACCCCGATCGAGATCGCCTACGCCATCGCCACCGAACCGTACGAACCGCTGCGCAATGCTGGGGACCTGGCCCCGGTGATCGAGGGCCTGCTCGTCAAAGACCCGGACGAGCGCTTGGACGTACACGAGGTCGAACGCCGCCTGGATGATGTGATCACCGGTACCCGAACCGCTCCCGTCGACTCCCCCACGCGGCCCGCCCGTATCGGCGACCTCATGCCTGCCGAACCAAAGGCCGGCGGCAACCGCCGTCGCGCAGTATTGCGATCGGCCGTGGCGGCGGCACTCGTCACCTCCGTGGCAGGCGGGGCACTGTGGTGGCTCAAGGACCCTGCCGGCACACCGAGTCGCCATGCCGCCGGATCCCCCTCCGTCTCCACCCCGGCTGCCAGCCCCACCCTGCCGCCGGTCCCGGACGGATACCACCTCAAGAAGGCGGACAGCGGCATCCTGGTGCCCGTGCCGGACGGCTGGACGAGCAAGACGCTGCCCGGTGGTGAGGTCGCCTACATTGATCCATCCGGCCTGG
Source organism: Streptomyces sp. NPDC054794 (assembly GCF_053611585.1). Classification (NCBI taxonomy): domain Bacteria; kingdom Bacillati; phylum Actinomycetota; class Actinomycetes; order Kitasatosporales; family Streptomycetaceae; genus Streptomyces; species Streptomyces sp. NPDC054794. The sequence goes on from NZ_JBSHAQ010000010.1 coordinate 140,638, forward strand.
TGGGGCTGAGGATCAACGTCGTCCGGTTCGCGGGCTCCGATCCGCTGCGGCACTGGCGTGAAACGGAAGAGGACCAGACCCGACGTGACAACCCCGGCTATGAGCGAGTGAGGATGGCCGCAACGACCTTCCGCGGACGACCGGCCGGGTATTGGGAGTTCACCTTCGACGGCCGAGCACGCAAGTACCGGGCAGCCGAGTTGGCCTTCGCCACCGCGGACGACACCCAGTACGTGATCTACCTCTCCGCACCGAACGCGCAATGGCAGGCCTACCGGCGTGTCTTCGACACGGCCGCGGGCGGAGTTCACCTGAGCAACGACGCCTGACGAGCAACTCGGGCGGGCAGTGCCGCGCAGGCGGCGGAAGGCGGAAGAGCAGCGCGGTCACCTCAGTGCAGCCCTGGCCCGGACGCCGCGCCGAAGGGCGTGGACATCAGCAAGGACACCCCTGCTGGGCACGCTTCTGGAAGCGCGCAAGCACCTGGCGCAGGGAGTGGAGTCCGGAAGGGCTGGGCAACCTCGTCGGCCCTCACGCCCTTCGCATCCGGGGGTCGACTGTCTCGTCCAGGCCCGTGAGCCGTTCCTCCTCCCCTTCACGGTCTTGGACCGAGACATCAAACAGAACCGGCTACGCAGGTGCCCAGCCGGGATCGTAAGCGCGGGCCCTTACATGGCCGTGGATGAGATGGGTCAAGGCGCGAGCGGCTGCGGATTGGTAGGCGTCCGCCCGGGTCAGCAGGGTGACCGTGCGGGTCGGCAGTGGCGGGTCGAGGGGGATGGAGACGGGACGGGCGTGGTCATAGGCGATGGCGTGGGGCAGGACGGTGGCCAGGGGGGTGCGCTGAACGATCTCGGCAAGGGCGTGCACGGAGTTGGCCTCCACGGTGATGCGCGGGCGGACACGATGCCTGGAGAAGTACGCGTCGACGTGGCGACGCGTGGCGAAGTCACCGTTGAGCAGAGCAAGTTGTTGCCCGCTAAGAGCCTGGACCGGTACGGGATCCTTGTCGGCGGTGGCGGTATGCCGGGCTGCGGCGACGAGAATGAGGGCCTCGGCGAACAGTGGGGTGGCGTTGATGCCGGACGGGTGACTGCCGCTGAAGGCGATACCGAGGTCGAGATCGTCGACGAGCAGATCGGCCTCGATACGGTCCTGCGGCGCCTCCACGACGGTCAAGGTGATGCCGGGACCCACGCAGGGCACGACACTCTGCGGTCCCCAGTGCCTGTTCGTGCCTTCGTGCCTGCCCCCTCGGACATCGAAGGCTCGCCCCATGCACGAGCCATGACTCGAACGTGGAGGTCTCGTCGGCCACAGGCCTCAGGCAGGGATGTCGGCCCCCGCACGAGAGGCCTGCAGCAGGGTGCGCGCAGCATCTTTGGCCTGGCGGGCCGGCTCGGGGGAACCGTAGATGGCTGCCGTGGTCATCGCGCCCTCGGCGAGAAGAACGAGGTGGTCGGTGAGCCAGTTGGGCGCTTCCGCAGCAGCCACCAAGTCGGCGACGTACTGCCGGAACGCCTGCTTGTGAGCCTTTGCGATGTCGGCCACGGCGGGCGATGTCGCCCCCATCTCCCCAAACGAGTTGATGAAACCGCAGCCGCGGAAGTCCGGCTCGCTGAACCAGCCGTACAGCCAGTCGAACACCGCCAGGATGCGTTGTGTAGGCGATTCGGCGGTCTCCACGTACTGGGCCAGCTCACTCAACCAACGCGCGTCCCGCCGTCGCAGGTAGGCCTCGATCAGAGAGTCCTTGGAGGGGAAGAGCTGGTAGAGGCGCTTGAGCGGGACGGCGGAGGCGGACCGTATCGCATCCATCCCCACAGCCCGGATGCCCTGGCCGTAGAACAGCTCCTCGGCTGCGTCAAGAACTCGCTGCTCGGCCTCTTCGCGTTCCACTTCAGTCACATCCTCCGGGGGAACTATCGTTCTCCTACGATACCGCGTGCGCAGCCGGGACGGACTCGCTCTCGCCCGTACCGCGTGGCATCCCCGTACGGCCTGGCATCGCGACGTCGGTGGAGGCGAGAGGGAAACCGGCGCGGGTCTGCCATCCGTCTCGTCCCCTGCGCGTCTCGGACCACTCCGCCAGACACTCGACGATGTCCAGGCCGCGGCCGTGCTCCTCACAGGTACCGAAGCGCCGGGAACGTACAGGAGCAGGACCGGCTCCACAGTCGGCGACCTCTATGCGCACGCTCCGCTCCTCCAGCGTGAGGCCGACGGTCATGTCGGCGCGCCCGTGCCGGGCCGCATTGGCCGCAAGTTCACCGACGATCAACAGGATGGAGTCCCGGTCGTCCTCGGAGACGCCCCAGTGCATCAGCAGTGCCGTCGCGAAGTGGCGGGCCGCGCAGACCCAGCGGTCTTCGGCCGGGAGGGCGATCATGCCGTGCCGGGCAATCCGAGGGTGAAGGAAGAGTGGCACAGTGGCTTACGAGAGGATCATGAGAGTGCCCCGCGGAACTACAGGCCCCTGAGCGGGACCGGCTCACGTCGTGCGACTGCTTTACGGTGCCCCTGGACGACGACGCCAGGGCCCAGCCGGGGCGCAGAGAATCATCGTTCTCAGGGCTGTTCAACGGCGATTCTCCGCGCCACAGCCACCGAGTGGTCGACCCGCAGCGCCGGCCGACTTCGGCGACGAGACTCTACAGACCCAGGTCACTCAAGCCCGGGTGGCCATCGGGGCGACGACCCAGGGGCCAGTGGAACAAGCGCTCCGACTCCTTGATGGGCAGTTCGTTGATGCAGGCGTAACGGTGGTGCATCAGCCCGTCATCACCGAATTCCCAGTTCTCATTGCCGTACGCGCGAAACCAGTTGCCCGAGTCGTCGTGGTACTCGTAGGCGAACCGCACCGCGATGCGGCTGCCACCGAAGGCCCACAGCTCCTTGATGAGGCGGTAGTCGAGCTCCCGATTCCACTTCCGGGTGAGGAAGGAGACGATCTCGTCGTAGCCGGTGGCGAACTCCGCGCGGTTTCGCCACTGAGAGTCCACCGTGTAGGCGAGGGCGACCTTTTCCGGGTCTCGGGAGTTCCAGCCGTCCTCCGCCAGCCGGACCTTCTCCACCGCGGACTCACGGGTGAACGGGGGGAACGGACGGCGCGGTTCGTGTGTCATGTCATTTCCTTCGGTCAGGCTCAGGTTCACGCCATGAGCGACTGCCACTTCCGCGGCGGCGCCCCGGCCGAACGACGGAGCCACCACCTCGCGAGAACGTACGTTCCCCGCTTCCGGCACACTAGCGAGAACGATGGTTCTCCGCAAGGGACGGAATGGCCGGAAGCCGTCGGCGCCACCATGGGCCGCGGGTTCAGTGCGCGCAGTGAACGAGGTCGGCCGCCCTCTTGGCTGCCAGGATCCGCCGTACGCTCGCCTCGACGTGCGCCCGGAGCGCCGGCTGATCGCGTTCGGCGTCGAGGACCGCCGAGGTCATCGCGGGGATGTGGTCGGCATTCACGGTGAGCACGAGGTCCCCGCCCGCGCGGAGGAAGGCCAGAGCGCGCTGGGTCGGAGGCATGGACTGCACGGCGGCCGCGTTCCCCAGGTCGTCCGAGATGACGACCCCGTCGAATCCGAGGTCCCTGCGCAGCGCACCTTCGATGACGACGGGCGAGAAGACCGCCTGGCGCGCGGGGTCGATACGGGTGTACGTCGCCAGGGAGACCATGACGAACCGGGCGCCGGCCGCGATGCCCTCTCGAAAGACGGTGAGGTCTCGGGAATCGCGGCCCACCACGGTATCCGTGACCTGCGGAGTCGTGTCGGTGTTGCCCCGGACACTGCCAAGGCCGGGAAAGTGCTTGAGGGTGGTCAGCACGCCCGCCTGCTGGAATCCCTCGATGAACGCGGCACTGTGGCTGGAAACGGCTTCGGCGGTGTACCCGAACTGGCGGTCGTGGCGACCGATGGGGCCATTGGCCCGCCCCATGTCCGAGGAGACGACGTCGGCGACCGGGGCCAGGTCGAGGTTGATGCCTGCTCCGCGCAGTTCGGCCGCCCAAGCTGCCGCCCGCCGGCGCAGTCGTTGCTCGCTCCAGCTGCCTTGGTCCAGAGCACTCGGAATGTCGGTGAAGCCTGGTCCTCGCAGCGGCTGCACCTGGCCGCCTTCCTGGTCCGTCGAGATCAGAGGGGCGATGCGATCGTCTCCGACGGTCTGGGCGAGCAGGCCCACACGCCCTGTCCCGGCCTTGATCGCCGAGACGCCGGCGCCATTCGGTCCCAGGAGGATCACCGAGCCGACGTGGTGGTTGCCCAGCGCGTCCAGGGTCTGTGCCGCGGTCCCTTCGCTGCCGGGCCTGACACGCACTCCTGCTGCCTCCACCCGGCGCCACTGCCCCAGTACTGCTGGGTGCGCCGAGCGATCTGCTCTCGGTCCATGTACTGCCCAAGCTGACCCCGCTGCTGTCCCGCGGTGTCGACGTGCACTGCCGCATCGGCCTGTCTCCCGAGCTCCACACGTCTGTCGCGCACACGTCCTGCCCTACCACCACGCGGTGGGCACCTGCCGGATGGGCCACGACAGTGACAGCGTCGTGGACGAACACCTGCGGGTGAGGGGCGTTGACCAGCTGACGGTGGCCGACGCCTCCATCATGCCGACCATTCCACGTGCCCACACCAACCTCGCCACGATGATGATCGGCTACCGGGCAGCCGACTTCGCGGGCCAGGAGTAGGCCCACCGTATGGGTTAGTCCCATGCCAAGGGGTGCCCCAGGACAGCACACGCTCTTGGGGCATTCCTGTACGGCGGGCCGGCTCGGCGACCGGACCTGCTCAGCCCACGGCGCGACACTGACTGATCCAGTGGCACTTACTCACTGGTAACGGACCCGAGTCGCAGTGTAACGTCGCCCTCAGATGTCGTGGTTCGCAGGACCTGCCCGCGCTACTGCGCGGGCGTTTTGCTGTGCAGTGCCCGAGGACCAGGACGACCACCTCCGGGTCCGCGCGGTGCGGACCCGCCATCGATTGGAAGGCACAGACATGGCCAGCGGTACCGTCAAGTGGTTCAACGCCGAAAAGGGCTTCGGCTTCATCGCGCAGGACGGAGGCGGCCCCGACGTCTTCGCCCACTACTCCAACATCAACGCCAGCGGCTTCCGCGAGCTCCAGGAAGGCCAGGCCGTCACCTTCGACATCACCCAGGGCCAGAAGGGCCCCCAGGCGGAGAACATCACCCCCGCCTGACCCGACGCCACACACGATGCACGGTGCCAACAGGCGCTCACGCCAACGGCACCGTGCACCGCGGCACAACAACCGGCCCGATTCAACCCGCCGGAGCAGGCCACGGTGTGAGACTCCACCTCCACCAAATCCGTCATACCGCCGCCCCCGCCGCCCGCCCTGCCACCTAGGCCCGGCAGCCCCACCCAGAGGCCGCGTCGTACCAGTAGCGGCACGAGCCCGCGCCCGACCCCGCCGCCGCACTCGCGCTCCCCGCCCCTGGCGAGCCGTCAGTTCTTCAGTGTCGGGTCGCGGACGTTCTGGTATGCGCACTGCTTGAGCCGGTGGAGGTTGGCTTCGGCGACGCTGGGGAGGTCGTAGTCGGCCCGGTTGTCACTTCATGTGAACCGTCAGTCATCCACGATCTGCCGGAGCACAACTCGCGCACCTTGCCCAATCTGCATGAAAATGGAGATATTCTCAGCTTCCGGACGTCGTGTTCCCCAGCAACTGGCCGGACCGGAAGGAGCGGCATGAGAAAGAGCAGATGGGTCGCCCTGGGCACGGCGTTGTCCGCAGCCGCAACAATCGGCTTGGCCGTGCCATGTGTGGCCGTAGCCGCCCCCGCCAGCTGTTCCTACGCGCCCTCGACGTATCGGCCCGCGGTTACGTACGGTGATACCGGTCGGGCAGTCAGGCAGGCGCAATGCCTGAGCAACGTGTGGGGAGGTCAGCCCCCCAAGCTCGTCCTCAATGGGGTCTTCGACTCCGTCATGCTGAGGAAGATCCAGTGGATCCAGGGCTGTCACGGCCTGCCGCCGAGCGGTGTCATCGAGGGCCGTACCTGGCAGGTGCTCTATCACCCGGCACTTGACTGTTACGACCCGTATCCGACCACCTGAGCAACCCACGTATACACAGGCCGAATTTCGCGCTGCGTCGCCACACGTCGCCCCGGCGGACCGAAGCCCCGGTATCCGCACGCTCTACCACCACAGCGCACGTCGCCTTCAGCCCGGTTGGAAGAAGGCGAGCATTTTCCGGCTGGCATCAGGCGACGTCAGGATTTCCCGGACGTACGCGGACTGCCGGCCGACGGCGCTGGTCCGAGCGAACATCTCGCGTTCGTATTCCTTGACGGCGGCGGGAAAGTCGTCCGGGTGCGCGGCCAGCGCGAGGCCGAGCAGGGCGCCGTCGAGCAGCGCCATGTTGGCGCCTTGCCCCACCGGCGGCATCAGGTGCGCGGCGTCGCCGAGCAACGTGACGCCTGGTCTCGACGGCCAGGTCAGGCCGACCGGGAGAGCGGTGATCGACCGTGGCAGGACCGTGTCGTCGCAGGCTGCGATCAGTGCGGTGAACCGTGAGTCCCAGCCGGAGAACAGGTCGATCAGTCGCGCCCGGGCGGCAGCTGGGTCGCCGAACGGGATCCCACTGGTCGCGAACCAGTCCTCGGCGGTGTTGAAGCTGAGGTAGATGCGTACGCGGCCGTCGCCGTTGCGCTGCGCCGACAGGGATTGTCCGTTGCCGAGCACCCAGTAGTTGCCACGCCCCACCATCGCCGCGAGATCGGGGTGGGTGCGGTCGACGTCGGAAATGCCGAGCTCAACGACGTTCTGGCCGGTGTGCGCCGGTCGGGCGTCGGTGAGCAGCGCGCGGACCCGGGAGTCCGCGCCGTCGGCGCCGACCAGCAGGTCATACGTCGCACTGCTGCCGTCGGCGAAGTGCAGCAGGCCGTCGTCGGCGGATTCGAACGCGCGCCCCCAGCGCACCCCACGTTCCGGGAGAGAGTCCAGCAGCAGGTTGCGCAGATCGGCGCGGTCGACCTCAGGGCGCTCAAGCGGGGCGTCGTCGGGCGTGTCCTCCTGGAGCAGCAGGGTGCCGTCCGGCTGGAGAAGACGCAGGTCCTGGCCTTCCCGACGGGCGATCGCGTGGAACTGGTCGATCAGGCCGGCCTCGCGCAGCGCCCGCTGCCCGGTCCCGGAGTGCAGATCAAGCATGCCGCCCTGACCGCGCGCGTCCCGCGACGACTCACGTTCGTACACGACGGCGTCGATGCCGTTCATGTGCAGCACACGGGCAAGGGCCAGGCCGCCCAAGCCGGCTCCGACGACGGTGATGGTTGCGCTCACCAAGCCCCCGTCCCCGTCTGTCCCACTGACGGGTTCCGGTCCGCTCATCAGCCGGTTCACCGGCGGAGCCGGGACGCGAGCACCGTGCGTACGGTCTTGGCCGCCTTGCTCGCTGCGGAGCCGTCGTCTTCTTCGGGCTCCGGTCCCAGCGTGCCTTGGATCTGCCCCAGCAGTTGGTTGGTCGACCGCCAGAGCGGGACGAACATGCCGGCGACCGGCCCGACGCCCTGGATCGGGCCATTGGACAGCTCGGTGACCTTCTTGGCGATCGTGACCGTTGTCGGGTCCCGCAGGATCAGGTGCACCTCATCGTCGACCAGCCGGATCTCCATCTTGCGCGCGGCGGCCTCCTCCGGGTTCGCGTCCGTGGTCGTCTCGGGATCCAGTTCGTCGATCTTGGCGCTTACCGCGTCCGGGTCGACCCCGAGTTCGCGCAGCGCCCTGGCCGCCATGCTGTTCTCCGCCCGGAGCATCGCCTCAAGCAGGTGATGACTTCCGACCGGTGCGCCGCCGGCCAGTGCGGTGGCGGTGGACATGGTGTCCTCGGTGGCGGGTGTGCCGACCGGCCATGGGCCGGCCGCGACGTCCTGAGATCCCTCCATTGATGCCAGCACTGCGGCACGGACCTTGCTGATCGGATTGATCCGCTCGGCAAGCACCTTCGCGCCGACGCCCTCACCCTCCCTGACCAGGGCGAGCAGGATGTGTTCCGTACCGATGTCGTTGTGGTGCAGTTGCTGCGCCTCGCGCAGGGCGAGATCCAGCGTCTTCTTCGCGGGCGCCGCGAACGGGATATGACCGCTCAGCGCCTCCGTGCCCGGTTTGACCACCGCGGCGATGTCGACCCGCGCCGTCTCCTTGTCGTACCCGAGCCGGTGCAGCACTTTCGCCGCCGTGCTGTCCGGCACGTCGAGCAGCCCCAACAGGATGTGCTCCGTGCCGATGTGGTGGTGCTTGAGCAGCCTCGCCTGCTCCTGGGCCGCGACGACCGCCTGGCGGGCTTTCACCGTGAACCGTTCAAAAGTCATGGTTCCATGCTCTCAACCATGTCAATACACTGTTATTGACAGGGTCACCGTGCTGCAGGGAGGGTGTGATGGGGACACCGTCGGAGTGGGAGGACCGGCTCGCGCGCTGGCGGAATGAGCTGGAGCTGTTCGAGCAGCTGGACGAGACGCCCTGGGTCACGCTGGCCAAGGCAGAAGCCGAGACCGGCGTTTCCCGCTCGGCCCTGCGGTCCTGGTACCGCAACGGCGAGATCCAGTCCCGGTTGGTGGACGGCCCGAACGGGCCGCAGCGCCTGGTCCGGCTGGACGCGGTGATCGACCGCGCCGCCGCGTCACCGCGCATTCAGCGCAGGGCGGAGCGAGAAGTCAGCCTGGAAGCCCAGGTCACCCTGCTACGGCACCGGGTTGACCAGCTTGAGCTGCGGCTGGCCGCGCTGGAGCGGAAGTGACAGGCACGAACAGCACCGTGCCGCCGTCGGGCCGGACCGGCGCCACCGCCGCCGGATCCGCCTGCTCATCCACGGCCAGGGTGTATGGCCGAGCTTGAGTGGTCGGTCGGCACCATCGCGGTCCGTGCCCGCGTACGGCAGCACGTGTCTCAGTCGCGCCTGCTCCAGCGTCGGCGCCCAAGGCCACGCCCGGCGACGAGTCGGTCCGCGGCGAGGAAACCCACATTCGGCGTGATCGACGGCAACTGCTGCCAGGCGGCGCTGCCCAGGAACGCCTTCTTCGAGTACCGCAGCCGCCCGCCGAGTTCGATCACCTCGACCGCCGGCGAATCGGCCAGTGCAAGGATCAGGGCTGTCCCCACTCCGCCTGATCCCGCCGTCCCCTGCCCCGATCGCACGGCCGACGGCAGTCTCGTCACAGCACTCCGGGCCGAGGCTGAAGGCTGCGCTTCTCCACCACCACCCGCCCGGACCCGACCGTCGTCGGACCGTGCCTGAACGCGAACAGCGGCGACAGGTAGGTGGGCAGGGTCATCGGCGGCCACGACTCGCCACGGCGCAATAGATAGGCCGTGGCGGCGGCAGTACGTCACCTGCCTTCCGGGCTCGGCCCGACCACGCTCGGCGGATGATCCTGCCCGGCAAGCGCCCGGTTTCGACACGGTTGCGCTGGCGGCTACGCGCTCCCTGGAGGTTGTCGTCCTGGGGGTCACATCACAGGGTGAGACGGGTCGCAGGCAGGCGTTGTGCGAGAGTGCCGAGGACGCTCATGCACGGTAGAACGTAGGGGTGAGGGACGGGAACTTCCCTGACGAGGATGCACGGCCGCAGCGCGTGACGAGGTCAGGGATCGACTACCAGGCGTTGTTCGCTGTCACCCCGAGCCCGTACATGGTGCTCGGCCCGGACCTGGTGATCGCCGACGTCAACGAGGCGGCTTGCCGGGTGACCGGGCGTACCCGGGAGGACCTGCTCGGTCAGTACCTCTTTGACGCCTTCCCTGAGAATCCGGCGGACCCGGGTGCTGAAGGGGTACGAAATCTGCGCGCTTCCTTGCAGTGGGTCCTGCGCTCGAAGGAACCGGACACGATGGCGCCGCAGAAGTACGACATTCCCGTGGCCGATCAGCCCGGCGTGTTCGAGGAACGCTGGTGGTCCGCGATCAATACCCCGGTCCTCGGGCCGGACGGGCAGGTGATGTGGATCATCCACCGGGGGGAGGATGTGACCGCGTTCATCCTGTCCCAGCGTCCCCCGCGAGAGGGCACAGCGCTCAGCGACGCGGAGGCGATGGAGGTCGAACTGTACGCGCGGGCACGCGAGCTCAGGCGAGTGAACGAGGAACTGCGCCAGGCCCACGCCCGGGAGCGCCAGGTCGCCGTCACCCTGCAGGAGGCCATGCTCCACTCGCCCCATTTGGCCCGGCATCGGGACACCGCGGTGCGCTACTTGCCCGCCGCCGGGTCACTGAACGTGTGCGGCGACTGGTACGAGGTGGTCGACCTGCCCGAGAACAGGTTCGCCGTCTCGGTGGGCGACGTCGTCGGCCACGGCCTGGAGGCCGCCGCCGTCATGGGCATGCTCCGCAGCGCGCTCTCCGCCTCCGTTCGGGCCGTCGGAGAGCCCGCGGGGGCCCTGGACATCCTGGGCCTGTACGCCCGCTATGTGGAAGGTGCGATGGCCACCACTGTCGTGCAAGCGGTCGTCGACACCCGCGCCCGCCGCATTACATACAGCAGTGCCGGTCACCCGCCGCCCGTGCTGCTCCACCAGGACGGCACCGGCGAATTGCTCGACCAGGCCACCGATCCTCCACTGGGGGCCCGCCCCGAACCCCTCCCCCGTCCCCAGGCCGACCTGCCCTACACCCCCGGCGACACCCTCGTGCTCTACACAGACGGCCTCATCGAACGCCGTGACGAGGACATCGACGCCGGCCTGCAACGCCTCACCAACGCACTCGCCCGCCACGCCCGTCGCAGCCCCGAACGCCTCGCCGACGCCCTGCTCGCGCAGCTCGGTGTCAGCAGTGGCGCCCGCGACGACATCGCCCTGGTCGTCCTGCGCCTCTGACCCGCGCGCCGCCCCCTGAGCGCGACTGATGGCGAACGCTAGCGATCCCCGTCACCCTCGGCTGTACGCGAGGTCCAGGACGTAGCGTTCGGCGACGGGACAGTTGTTCCAGGCCACGGTCAGCCAGTCCTCGGGAGAGTCGTCGGTGAGCCGGGCGAGGGAACACCGATCAGGGCCCTTCCGTTTCTCAATACCCGTGACTGCACCGCCACCCGGACATCCGATTCTCTGTCCAAATCCAGTCAGCCATGAAGGCGACCGCCTCGGCCGGGCCACTTGAGATGGCCCCCGGGGACGGGCATGCCGACAGCCAGGACTCCGATCCCGACCAGGTGGAACCGCGTCGGGATGGGTGTCCCTTCGTGCCGCGTCTTGTGGCGGAGTCGCCGCAGACTCACCAATGGACGATCGCCGAGCTTCTTCTATCTGCTCGGCCACGCGCTGGTCTGCGTGGAGGAACTCGCCCGGGGCTCGCGCGTACTGGACAGGCGGGTACGGCTTCGCTGGGTGAAGCTGAGGATGTGAGCAACCGTAGCGAGCGCCAGGTCAGTGCTGAGCAGATCTCCGCAGCGTTGGCCGCTCTGGCGGCTGGGCCGGTGGCAGAGCCAGAGAAGCGATCCGAGGGGCCGGGGGAAGAAGACCGCCTGCGCCTGCTGGGCAGTCTGCTGGCGAAGACGGAACTCGAGATCACCGTGGCGACCCGCCTGACCGAGGAAGGGGAGATCGAGGACGTCCTTGAGACGTTGCTCGGCTGGAAGGAGCAGGTGGGAGAGGATCCCGGCCTCGCGGTCAACGTCCTGACGAACCGGCTCCAGCGCACGGCGGTGCAGGTCTCCGAACCCGAGGCGGAAGAACTGCCACCCGGCGAAGAACTGCCACCCGGCAAGGAGGCCGCCTTCGCCGCCGTCATGACGGCGGTGTACACCCTCAGCGCCCAGTTGCACGCGGAACGCGGCGATACGGTGGGAACCCGACACGCACTGAGTGGGGCGGAAGAAGCCCTCATCGACATCCTGCAAGGCATCCATGACCTGCGCATCGCCATCGGCGACGCGCCCGAACCGCAGGACGAGGCCGACAGCTGACGCATCAGCCGCCGGCCGGCAGCACAGCGCGCGACGGTAAGGCTCCGACCAGCAATTCCGCGAGTCGCGATGAGTTCTACGGCATCCGGCGGTCTTGCTGTCGAGCCCAATGCCGAGGAGGACTTCTGATGCGCAGCGTGACCTATTCGAGGGGCGTCTCACTCGACGGCTACATCGTCGGGCCGGACGGCGGCTCCGCCTGGACCGCGCCCGACGAGGAGGTCTTTCGCTTCGTCACCGACGAGATCCGAGAAGTCGACCAGGATCCATCGCTCGACGACTCCATGCTCGAGTGGGCCGCACTCTGGAAGCCCCTCCCAAAGGTGGTGTTCTCCACCACGCTGACGGCCGTACAGGGCAACGCCCGCCTGGCTTCCGGCGGCCTGGCGGAGGAGATCGAACGGTTGCGAGCGAGCCGGGTGAGGGCGAGATCGCGATCGGCGGCGCGACCCTCGCCGCCGAGGCGGCCGCGTTGGGTCTGATCGACGAGTACCTGGCCCGGGTCTACCCGGTGCTGGTCGGCGGTGGCATCCCGTTCTTTCCCCAGCACGAGCGCCGCGTGGATCTCGAACTCGTCGAGACCCGCACGTTCAGCTCAAGAGTCGTCTACCTCGGCTACCGCGTGGCGCGCCAGGCGTGTTGTCCCGGGACGCTGTCGCTTCAGTTTGAGGGAGGGCTGGGTGCGGCCAGCGTGCTCAGTGAGGCGGCGTGGCCGAAGGCGAGCTGGGGAATGACCTCGTGGCCGGCTCCGGACGGGGGGTCGATGCCGCCGGGGCCACCGAGGTAGCCGGTGGTGGCGGTGACGGCGTCGTTGTTGTCGGAGAACAGGACGATCGTCCAGTTGCGGGAGCCGTCCTCCCATTGCTCGGCCCAGTCGCCGCGTGGTGTCACGGCCCTGGAGCCGACACGTCCGCCCGATTCGAGGAGCTTGCGGAAGCCGGGATCGGCCTCGGTCGAGGAGTCCGGAAGCCAGCCGCCGATGGTGGTCACCGAGTGGTAGAAGCGCAGCCGCCTGCGGCCGCCGCCGTCGGCGAGCCAGGCCGCCTCGGTGCCACGGCGCTTCTCGAACGCGCCTTTCGGGAGGTCGGTGAAAGAGGTGTCCAGGTCCCAGAACTCGGCGAAATGGGTGTGGAAGTCCGTGTCGGCCCCGGGCCCGGCGCCCCAAGCCGTGTCGGGGAGCTTGTCTGGCAGTTTCGTCCCGTGGGTCAGGAGCATCGTGGCGATGGAGCCGCTGCTGCTGAAGGCGGCGACCACGATGCGGCCGACGCCGGGTGGCTGCGGCTGCTTGATGGGCATGTCCTGGGGGAAGATCTGCGTGGTCGCGAGGTGCGTGGACAGCTCCAGCAGGAAACGCTGCCAGCCGCTGGTGGACGCGAACGGGCCGAGGTCGCCGGCGGCGGCGATCGGCATGACCAGGACGGCCTGCCGGCCCGCGGCCAGGAGTTGGGCGGCCAAGTGGTGCTGGCTGAACAGATGACGGTAGGCCAGATCGGCGTACGGCTGAAACGGCAGGTCGGTGTCGTCGATCAACACGCCGTAGGGATAGTCGGCGGCGGTGAAGGGCGCTTTGGCCGTGGTCGGCGCGAACCAGAGGACGAAGTCGGTCTCCACCGGCAGACCCTTTCCCGCGAGCCGGGGAAAGGGCGCCCACACGGCGGCCAGAAAGCGGCGGCGCTCGGCGAAGGCACGGGCGTCCGAATCTCCCCATTCCACCCACAGAAAGCGCCCCGACTTCCCCGGGTCGCCGTCCTTGGGGACGGTACGGAACCGGTCGAAGGCCTTGCCACCGGGGTCCCCGAGCAGGTGCGGCTCCGGCAGGTGGATGTGCTGGAGGCCGGTGAGCCTCCGGCGCCGCGGCTGGGGTTCGCCACGGGGTGGCAGCTCGCCCAGCCAGCCGCGGGGACGGACCCCTGTGACGGCACGGGTCTTGCGGTTCCGGGCGGCGTTGAGCAGTTCGCCGTCGGACACGGTGGCGGGCGGCGCGGCGCTGATCCGGATGAAGGTGGCGGTCAGATCGACGATGCTCAGGCCGGAAACGGCCATGCACGCCCCGTTGTTCCACTGCCACGGGTCGGGGAAGGTCTGCGGTGCCAGGCTCACCGACACCGGGGCGAAACCGGTGGCGGTCAGCGTCAGTTCGATCCGGCCGAAGCCTCCCCCGTCGGTCGGAATGCCGTCCCGCGGGGTGGTGACGTCCGCGTCGACGACCCAGCCCCTGAGCATCTCGAAGTGCGGCGGCGTCAGTTGCGGCGCCTTCTCGTCCGGGGTGAAGGCGGCCTTCACCGAGGTGATGTTCACCGGATGGCCGAGCACATCCCGGCCCTTGACGACGATCTGCCAGCCCATGCGCCCGGCCGCCCTACGCCTGCGGCAGTTGCTGGCCGGTTCGCGGGTCGTACTGCACCTGCACGGCGACGACCTGGTCGGTCGGCAGGACCTCGGTCCACTGGTCGAAGATCTGATAGGGCTGGGCGGGCCGGAAGCCGCCGTCGAGCGGGTCGAAGCCGTGCTCGAAGACCCTCTCGGTCGCGAGGGCGTTGGCGATGTCGCCGTTGCTCGTCTCCAGTTCCTTGGCCAGCAGGGTCAGGACCTGGCCCAGCGTCTTGCCCTGGTACTCGGCAGGGTCTCCCGGCTGGAAGGGATACGGCTGGTCCAGCCCCGCCTCGCCCTCGACCTGGGCCTGGGCGAGCCAGGCCAGGGCGTCGAGTTCATGACCCGGCCGGACGGGCAGCACCGCCTTGGCCCAGGCGGCGTTGAGGAACTCGTTGCGGCGTTCGTCGCCGTCCAGCTGGATCAGCCAGCCCAGCGAACTGCCCATCGGGGCGGGCCGGGTGTCCTCGGTGATCAGGTAGTCGACCCGCCACTCGGGCGTGGCGTGGTGCCGCGCGTCCCAGGCGTTGTCCGTGTCGGTGTTGCTGTACCAGCTCGCGACGGTCTGCCCTGCGAGCGGGTGCGCCGGGTCGGTGGCCGCCGAGGGATCGGGCGCCGGTGGTACGGGATAGCGCCCCAGGGAGAACTCGCCGGGGGTGGTGGCGGTGTCGGGGTCGGTGCCCGCGGGTAGCTGACGCCAGTACTCCGGCACGGCGAAGTAGAGCATCTCGTCCACGTCGAAGATCTGCCGGATCAGCTCGGAGTCCAGGTGCGGATCGGTGGTCAGCTCCAGTCGGCGCACCAGCTTCCCGTACACCGTCTGCCGTTCCTCGGCGCGCAGGTCGTCCGAAGGGCGCGGTCCGATCCCGGCGGCCAGCTTGAGCCGCTCGCGTACGGCGTTGCCGTAGGCCTGCCGGCGCAGCGCGGTGAGCTGGTTCTGGTAGGCGCCCTGGGCTTGGGCGTTGGCCTGGTCGATGGCGGCCTTGGCCTCGCTGGTCGGTTCGTAGACCATGACCGCGTCGAAGGGCATGGAGCGCTGGCCGCCCCAGTTCGCGTAGGTCAGGCGCAGGGCGAGCTTGTTGGCCACGGGGTCGGGGTTGGTGCCCAGATCGGGTGAGTCGGTGAGGTAGCGGACCTGAGCGCCGTGGAAGTCCAGGGCGCCGATCCGGCTGAGCCGGAAGCCGTCCGGAGGTGGCGGCAGCGGGTAGTCGAACCTGAACTGGACGATGTCGTTGGCGCCGACGTCCGGCCGGAAGATGCCGTGGTCCTGGTTCTCGTCGGAGGTCTGGTAGGTGTTGTTCGCGTCGTGGTCGGCGCCCTGGTACAGGACGAAGGGCACCGACAGGTGGTACGTCTCCTGCCGCGCCGCCGGGTAGGGGACGACGTCCGGCTTCTGGACCGAGGTCAGGTCCGGCGGCGGGATGACATGGACGAGATCGCCCAGCCCCAGCTCACGACCCGGCGCCTCCAGGAACACCTGCCAGCTCAGCCGGGTGCCGATGTGCTGCAGCTGGACCCCGACCTTGCGCATCTTGCGACGCAGTTCGTAGTTGACGAGCTGACTGGTGGTGTTCTGCACGACATAGCGGCGGCTGGTCGTGTCGGTGGTCTCGGTCACCGTCTTGAAGGTGGTCTTGAAGTTCCGCTTGATCTCGCTGGTGACCTTGGAGGTCTGGATGCGGGAGCGCTTGTGCGTGGTCTCCGCCGAGGTCTTGCGCGTGCTCTGGGTGCTGAAGCTCGCACTGGCCTCGGCGTGGTAGACCCCCAGGCTGCCGCCGCCGCTCGCGGTGACGCCGAGCTTGGTGTCGTTGGCGTTGTCCTCCTTGACGGCGTCGGCCACGTCGTCCTGCTGGGTGAGGCTCTCCTCCACCTTGCGGGAGTCCTCCTGCGACTGCTCGGCCGTCCGCTCCACCAGGGTCCGCCGGGTGCTGCTCTCGACGACCTCGACCGTGCCCCCGGGACTGATCCAGATGTGCCCGGCCGGAGCTCCCAGGAAGGTGTCGAACTCGAAGAAGTACTCCCGGAACAGATTCACCAGGCCGACCGGTGACAGCAGCCCGGCGGCGGCTGGAAGCAGTTCCCGGGGTGCGGACTCCAGGGCCGGCCGGACCTGGGCGCTGCTGCGGCCCAGCCAGCCGGCCAGCGGCTGGTACACCCCGAACAGCTCGGTGGCGTACGGCAGCGTGCCGGCGAAGTCCGTCACGGGGCGACCGTTGGTCACCGGCGGCCCGGTGCGGAGCGGCGGCGAGGTGATGATCTGGACGATGTTGGCCGGGCCGACAGGCGGCGGGCCGACCGCGAACGTCAGCGCTGTCCACGAGGTGGCCGCGGCCGCGCGCCGGACGAGCATCGCCTCGCACGTTCCCCGCACGTCCGGACCGACGAACGCCACGGACTGCGGCCCGGGCTGGGCGATCACCCGCCCCGCGTACTGACGGCTGGCGGCCGCGTCCACCTGTAAGAACATGTCCGCCAGCTCCGGAACACCGGGGAACAGCCGGGGGTCCTTGAGGTCGAGCCCGGAGGGCAGGGCGAACGCGAGGCGTTCGCCCACCGGTAGCTCCAGCGGGGTGCCCGGCTGGACGGTGTACGACCAGACGGCGTACCCCTCCCCCAGACCGGGTGTGGTGATGGGCTTTGTCCCTACGAAGACAACCGTGAGTGTCATGTCGGCCCCCGAGCCGGAGAGAAGTCCCGTTACGCCAAGGGTGACAGCCAAAGCCAGGCGAAACGCCGGCCATAAGGCGAAACCACCTGAACAGGTTGATTCTCACCGTGCGCTGGCACCGGAAGCGTCGCCCCTCTTCGAGAGTCGTCCACAGGTCGGCCAACTCCTCTCGGGTCGATCTTCGACTGGGTGGGGCGATGATGTGCGGATGTTCTACGAAGATCTCAGCGAGTACGACTACCTGGACAATGACTCGTTCACCGACATGGAGTCGGGCTTCTACGGGCTCTGGTACCGCCCGGCGTACACCCGCCTGAACATCGGGTGGCTGGAGGCCGGCAAGCCATTCACGGCGGGAGTGGTACCCGCGGGATTCATGGAGAAGCTGAACGCTGTTCAGCGAGTCCAGTGGATGAACGTGTGCCTGGGGGTACACGAGTGCGACCTGTGTCCAGAGGGAGAGGGTCCCGAGGGGAACGGCGAGGTACGGATCCCGGGTGAGTCCGGCATCGCCTACGCCGCTCCGTTCCTCATCACTCACTACATCACCACCCACGGCTATCAGCCGCCGCAGGCCTTCATCGATGCTGTTCTCGCTGTCGATGTCGACGCGTGGGCCTCCGCACGATGGCCCCAAGTCCCCTTTGCCTGGGTTCCGGACGACGCGGAACGCATGGTGGATTAGGGGTGAGCAAACCTCGCGTGTGCGTGCCCGCTCGGGATGCCCCGGCCGGCGGGACATACTGCGGTGCTGTGCGGTCTACAGCGGGGTCGGTTTGATCATCGCGAACGGGGCACCCTGCGGGTCGGCGACCACCGTCATGCGGCCGGCCATCATGTCGAACGGCGGGGCATGGACCGAGCCGTTGCGCTTGACCAGGGCGTCCACGGTGGGGTCGACGTCGTCGACCGCGAAGTAGGTCAGCCAGTGCGCCGGGGTGCCCGGCGGGTCGTTGGCGAGCAGCGTGACGCCGCCGACCGCGCGGCCGCCGACCCGCAACTCCCAGTACGAGTCCGCGCCTTCCAGCGGCTCGATCTCGATGCCGAACGCCTCGCCGTAGAAGGCGGTGGCGGCGGGCACGTCGCTGGTGTGCAGCTCGTTCCAGGTCAGCGCCCCCGCCTCATTGACCAATCGCGCGCCGAAGAACTCGCCGGGCTGCCAGACACCGAACACCGCGCCCTGGGGGTCGGAGGCGATGAGCATCCGGCCGAGGTTGCCGACGTCCATGACCGGGGCCAGCAGGGTGCCGCCCGCGCTGACGATCTGGTCCTGGGTGGCCTGGGCGTCGGTGCTGGCCAGGTAGCTGGTCCAGACGGTCGGCGGTTCCGGCATCCCCTCGGGGGCCATCGCCGGACCGATGCCGGCCACCGCCTTTCCCTGCAGTTCGCAGACCGCGTACCCGCCGAACTCGGCCGGACCTGGCTGGCCCTGCCAGCCGAGCAGGTCACGGTAGAAGTCCAGCGCGGCCTGCTGGTCCTTCGCCATCAGATCGACCCAACACGGCGTGCCGGTCGGGTACGCGGTCGTGACTTCAGGCATTTCTCGCCCCTTTCTCATGAGGCCCGTCCATCACCCTCACCTTGTCCACCCGCGATCCACCGCCTGACACGCTGTGACCCTCACAGCGGCTGAGAACTCCGCCCCAGTCAGGCCAGGCCTCAAGCGAGACCGGTCCCGTCATGCGTTCCCTGGCAGCAATATCGACTTCAACCGGGCGCACCCATCGGAGCCCCTCACCACAAAGACGGTGCGGGGCTCCGAGAGGATGAGCGGTCGCGCTCGAACTGACGGACAACTCAGTACGAGTGATGCACCTGCCAGTACGCCCACGCCCCGCAGGGGCTGCCGTACTTCTGGTTCATGTAGTTCAGGCCCCACTTGATCTGCGTGGCCGGGTTGGTCCGCCAGTCGGCGCCCACACTCGACATCTTGGAGGCGGGGTATGCCTGGACGAGACCGTAGGCGCCCAACGGGTTGGCCGCCCGATAGTTCCAGGTGGACTCGTGGTCCACGATGTTGCTGAAACACTGGAACTGGCCCGCGCCGACGATCTGACGCGCCATCGCCTGGACCTGCGCGACGGTGTAGGAGCTGCGGACCGGGAAGCCGGAGGTCTCGCGTGAGGTGGAGCGGCTAGCCGTCTCCCGGCCCACCTGACGCTGCTTGCGCTCCTTGGCTTCCTCTTCGGCCTTTTGCGCAGCCTTCCGCGCGACATTCTGCTTGGCCACCGCATCGGCGGCGGCCTGCTTGCGAGCCGACTCCTCAGCGACCTTCTTGGCGCTCGCGTCGGCGGCGATGGCCTGTACGTCGGCCTGCTGTGTCAGGGACGCGGTCTGCACCTGAGCCTGCTGACCCGCCGGAATGTCAGCGAGAAGCGTCGTGTCCCCTGCCGTCGCCTCGGCCTCGCTTCCGGGCTGGCCGGTGTTGCTTGAGGCGACACCAGTAACGGCGCCCACAGCGGTGACCGCCGTGGCCGAGGCCACCGCGAAACCCCGGACCGAAATCCCGCTCATGCCGGCCTCCCGACTGCGGAGTCACGGGCAACACGTGCCGCAACAGCGGCGCTGAGACGGCCAGCGGTCGAACTGGCAGAACACTCCACGTACATGACTTCCCCTCTCAAGATAAGTGTGGTCATCGCCTCCTCTACGCACGGGCGCGGAGCCAGGTTGCATCGGACTGGGGATTCTTTTCGGGATCGCAGATGACCGGATCATCGGGCGGTGTGGTCCCACACCATCGCCAGGGAGACACGCATGGCACCGTGGTGGCAGTGGGCGCCGGCGCCCTCACTGTCAGGATGTTCAACGGGTGGCCATAAGGTGGCTTGGTGTTCGATCGGTTGGAGATCACGGTGCTGCCGCCGGGACCGCGTTTCCCTGCCCAACTGCGTTTCTGGGTCAACGGCGAGGACGTGGTGGAGCAGGCGGTAGGCGCCGGGGGCCGTGGGCCACTGGCAGCCGAAGCGTTGCCCATCGAGCTCCCAAGCCCGCTGCGGGCGACGTCGGAGCCGCGCCGTGTGCAGTTGGGCGAGCCGGAGTGCACCGGGGAGTGCTGCGGCTTCCTCTCCGTGGCCGTGCAGCGGATGGGGAATGTCGTCCAGTGGTCGGGCTGGCAGGTTCCTCACGGGGATGGCCGACTGCCGGAATTCGACTTCGACGCCAACGAGTACGACGCGGAGGTGGCCCGCGCTGAGGCAGATCCCGGGTGGCGGATCCTGGCATGACGTGGCAGGCCCACCTGGAAGAAGCGGCGCGGCCGTCCCGTCCCGAGCGATGCTCGGTGGCCGTGCCCACGTGTTGGCGAAGGTGGCCGTGTCCACGTTTTGGCGAAACGGGCCCCGCACGGCGTACGAAGCGGGACACGGGGCCGTTTCGGGAACCCGGCTGTCATGTCAGAGCCGGGCATCATGAACGTACGAGAGCCCTTGCGGGGTTCAGGAAGTCGCCGCCATCTGACGTTGCTCACCAGCCGGTGGTGTCAGACGCGTTCCCGCTCCTTCGTCTCCTCGATGGCCGCGGCCCGGGCGCGACGGCGGCCCAGCAAGGTGCATCCCACAGTCACCAGGCCGATGGCGATGAGCTTAGCGGCGCCGTAGTAGCCGGACGCCAGCTCGTCCGGGGTGCCGGGCAGCCGGAAATAGGCCCACACTGCCGCGAGACCCCCGAGGGCGATCACTAGGACAGCCCCCCACGTCCCGAGGTCCGCCCACCAGTGCTCTGGGACGTAAGCCCGCTCGTCGGTCTGCTCAACGTCCTGGTCGGCCACGGTCTGTTCTCCTGGGGCGTGTGGTTGTGGTCGCGCAGGAAGACGTGGGCCCGGCGCGAAAGGTTCCCCAGGCCAGAGGTTCCCAGCGAGTCCCACTCGCAGGTTGATCTCCCGCGCCGCGCGATAGGTTACGGGCAACACGAGAGAAGAGCTCGCATGGACTCCCGCATCCCGCGGCTGTGACGCAAGCTGGCACGCATCCCCTACGCGCCCAGCCGAAGCCATTCCTTCGGCGAAGAGCGGCACGAATTCTCTCGGCCCCCAACTGCCCACACAGCGGGCAGACGCCTTCGCAGCCGAGCATGACGTGGAACTCCCACAGCCTTATCGAGACTTCGTCACGAACATGGGCGGCAGTGGCGCGTCCCCGTACTACGGACTGATCCCGTTGGAAGGCTGCACCCTGTTCACGATGCACCCCGGAGCTGCCGGCACCGGCACGAGAGGATTCAACCGGGCCTACCGCCCCACACGTGAGGGTCACCTCTTCCTGCACGTCATCGAACGTGGCTGCAGCGATCTCGTTCTCATAGGTGTGACCGGCCCTCTCACCGGGCGCATACTCATCGGCAACGCCGACGGCTTCTGGGGCCCGAACGTCTCCTCAGCCCCGGACTTCCTGGCCTGGTACGAACGATGGCTCGACCACATGGCCGCCGGACGCGACAACCGAGCCCTGGCTCTCACCTCACCGCGACTTCATGCTCATCCAAATCGGTACCGCCTCGCTCCGAAGATCTGACCACCGGTCCGGCCTTCCGCTCGATAGGACGGTGAGCGCTGCCGGCAGCGGATCTGCGCGACGGGGGTCATCGGGAATAGCCTGGACAGGAGCGGCACCGGGACGGAACGGACTCTCCCGATGCACTCCCTTCAGCGAGGGGGACGTAGAAGAGGGAGGCGAAGAGCCATGCCCTGGAATCTGAGCGGCACGTATCTGGAGAGCTGCAACTGCGATGTGGTGTGCCCCTGCACCACCTCGGGCCTCACCGCACCGGCCGACCACGAGCGCTGCCAGGTGACCTTCGCGTTCCACGTGGACAGCGGGAACGTGGACGGCGTGGACGTCTCCGACCGCAGCGTCGCCGTCTTCATCGACGCGCCCCGGGTGATGGCCGACGGCGGCTGGCAGGTGGCGCTGTACGTCGACGCTTCGGCCGACGACGGCCAGGCCGAGGCGCTGGGCAAGGTCTTCTCCGGCCAAGCCGGCGGGCCGATGGCGGCGCTCACTCCGCTCATCGGCGAGGTCCTCGGCGTGGAGCGCGTCCCCATCGACTACCGCGATGACGGCCGCCATCACGCGGTGCGGGTGGGCGATGCCATCGACATCGAGATCGAGGACCAGGTTGCCCCGCAGTTCGGCGAGGACGGCCCGGTCATGGGCCTGACCGGCATGTTCCACCCGGTGAACAGCACGCTGACCATTGCGAGGTCCATCCGGGCGACGGGCGACGGCGTGTACGGCAGGTCCTGGGACTTCTCCGGCGGCAATGGACACTCTGCGCCCTTTACGTGGTCCACGTGACCAGTCGGCTGGTCACGGTCCGCCGCACGGCCGGCCCCGCCGGACTGCTGCTGGTCGCGGCGGCCGCCGCCTGGGTCTGGTTGGTGACGCGCCGCGGCAGCATGCCGGGGATGCCTGGCACCATGGGCCTGGCCCTGCCCGCTTTCCTGGCCGTGTGGACGCTGATGATCGCTGCGATGATGCTGCCCGCCACGGCGCCCGTCGCCGCGCTGTACGCACGCACCATCACGGTGCACCGGGCGCCGCGCATGGTCGTTTTCACCATCGCCTACCTGCTTGTCTGGGCCGCGGCCGGGCTGCCGGCTTACGCGCTGGCCGCCGGGCTGGGCCGGGCTGCCGGACTTCCCTCCGTAGCGGGGACCGCAGTGGCCGCGGCCATCTTCGCCCTCAACGGCGTCTACCAGCTCACGCCCCTCAAAGACCGCTGCCTGGCTAGGTGCCGCTCGCCGATCGGGATGATGCTGCGCTACGGCTCGTACCCGGGACCCTCGCGCGATCTGCGTGCCGGAGCCCACCACGGGTCGTTCTGCCTGGGCTGCTGTTGGTCGCTGATGGTGCTGCTGGCGGCGTTCGGCGTGATGAACCTGTGGGCCATGGTGATCCTGACCGGCGTGATCACCGCCGAGAAGCTGGCTCCGGCCGGCCACCTTGTGGCCCGTGCCGTGGGGATCGTATCGATCGCCCTGGCCGTCGCCGTCTTCTGGGTCCCGGAGCTGGCTCCGGGCCTCACTGGTGGCGGTATGGCCGGGATGTGAGGACCGGAGGCCGGGCGGCGAAGTAGGTGTTCACCGGGAGTATCGGCTGGTGTGCCCAGCGTTGCCGCCCGACGATCCGCTCACAGGGTTTCCCCCCTGCCTCAAGGGCACTCGGCCCCTGAGTGCGGAGGTGCTGAGATGAGTACCGGAGAGAAGGCCAAAGCAGAGGCCGAGCAGGTTGTAGGGAAGATCGTGCGGAAGATGGCTCACGCGGTGCACAAGGACACCCTCGCGGCAAAGGGTGCCGCTCTCGAAGCGCGGGGCAAGATGCGGGGCGCGAAAGAGAGGTCCAAGGACTCCTTCAAACACTGACAATGTCGTGACATCGAGTAGCCGCGGTCGCGTGGAACTGAACCAGGCATGCGCGTACAGCGTGCACCGGCCCTCTGGCTCCCAGCGGTTGAAGGACGTCAGCAGCTGGGCGACCCCCGTTTGAGGCGCGCCCGGTCCCGGGTGGGTGTACTGAAGGGTGGTCGGACCGCGCGGTGTTGTCTGGTCACAGTCACCTGCCAGATGGCGAGGAGCAGGAGCGTGCCCGTTTCGGCGAGGACGCTGAGGGCGGCTTGCGGTGCTGGCTGCAGACCGTGCTCGGTGAATCCGAAAACGCCTACGGTGCGCGAAGCGGTGAAGCCGCCGAGAGCGCCGAGCGCAACGCCTGCCGCGGCGATCCTCTGCAGCAGGGGTGGTGTCCCGAACAGCAACAGGGCAGCGAGGGCGAGGGACGCGCTGGCCTGGAGCAGGAACAGGGGGCCGATGATGTGGATGGAGCGGTACCCGTCGGCGTAGAGCTGGGCGTGGATGTATCCGCTGGCGGCGAGGGTTGCGGCGGTCGCCGACCGCAAGGCGGGGGCGAGGAGTCTTTGGGTGCTCATGCCAGTCTCTGGTCCTTGATGGCCAGTTCGCGGTCGCCTTGGCGGTATCCGACGCTGCGGATGCCGAGTGCGTCTTTGAGCTGCCGGGCAGGCACGACCTGGGGGGTGGGGGCGGGGGCCCGGCCCGGCTTGGGCAGGGGGTAGGCCGTGGTGGTGGCGGAGTGGAAGGTGATGTTGCCGTCGGTCTTGGTGAACAGCTGGTGGACATGCCCGTTGAGGCAGGTGACGGAGGAGAAGCGGCGCAGGAGGGCGATGACCTTGAGGGCGTCGTCCGTGCTCCAGCCCCACTTCGGGTACATGGCGAACAGCGGGATGTGGCTGAAGACCACGATGGGGGTGTCCGACGACAGCCCGGCGAGGTCCTTGCGCACGAAGTCGATCTGCGCGTTGCCGAGGTGGCCGAGCTTCTCCAGGCTCAGGGTGTTGACCAGGGCGATGAAGTGCACGCCATGGGTGTCGAAGCTGTACCAGCCATCGCCGAGCGTGCCCATGCCGAAGGTCCGCCGGTAGGCGCGGCCCGCATCGCCGATGGAGTCGTGCTCGCCCGGTACGGTGAAGACGCGGTCCGTCTTCATTCCGGTCATCATCTGCTTGACCTGGTCGAACTGCCCGGCCGTGGAAAGGTGGGTCAGGTCGCCGCTGTGCATGACGAAGTCCGGCCTGAATCCGAGTGAGTTGACCTGGTTGATCGCTTCGGTGAACGAGCCGGCCACGTCCATGTTCGCCGGGCCCTGGAACCCGATATGGCTGTCCGAGACCTGCACGAACCGCAGCGCTCCGCTTGCCTCTGCGGCGGCCCCGGCGGCTGCGGCGGCGGTCCCGGCATTGAGGTCCCGGGAGTCCGCGATGTGACTGATCACCTCTCCGCCGGCCACGGTCAGCACCACCGCACCGCCGAACCATCCCGCGTGCCGCATGAGTTGACGTCGAGTCATACCGTGCTCGGTTTGGGGCTGGCCGGTGTCGTCGGCCGGGAGCGCGTCGTGACTGTCGTAGTAGTCGGACATCAGGTCACCTCCACGGTGGCGGTCATGAACGGATGGATGGTGCAGAGGTAGGCGTAGGTGCCGGGCTTGGTGAACGTGTAGCTGTAGGTGGCGTGGGTGGCCAGGGCAGCCGAATGCAAGGGGCCGCCCGATCCGGCGCTGGTGACGGTGTGGGCGTCGCTGTCCTGGTTGGTCCAGGTCACCGTCGTGCCCGCTTTCACCTTCAGCGTGGCCGGGGAGAATGCGAAGTTCTTGATCGCCACGGTGTTCCCGCTCACCGGCACATCCGCCGCCCGTGTGCTTGAGGGACTCATGGGCATGGCCCTGCTGGGCATCGGCGAGGCGCCGAGAGCGGTGCCCTCCCTGTTTCCCGGCCCCGTATCACCGGGCATCCCTGCCATCTGGTGCTGCTCCGGACCGGGTGTGATGGCGTCGGCCGCGGTGGACGAGGCATGCGAGGCCGGGCCGCATGAGCTGAGGAGCCCCAGCGCGCCGGCGGTGGCTATGGTGACGACAGCAAGCCCGGCCGCGCCGCGTGATCGCCGACCTGGCAGGCGAAAGTTCACATACATGGTGTCCGTTCCTCACGGCTCAGGCGGAGACGGGAACTGCGCCGACCGGGCGCACGCAACCGCAGGGATGTGTGGTGGATGCCTTGTTCAGGGGGGCATGGCCCGCGCGGACCCGGCGAGCGGGCATGGATATCACCCCGTGCCGACCACTCGGCTCGACGTGTCCCGCGCCGCGCACCCACCCATGCGCACCGCGAAGACGCAGGCGGCATACGGCAGTTCGTCGCGCGGGGAGCCGCGAGTGACTCGGGGCAGCAGGTCGGTGTCGCCCCGTACGGATGGTGCGCACACCGGTCCGAATGGAGATCTCCCCCGGTGGTTGCGCAGCCCTCGATCGCTGTGTGCGTAGCACCGTCGTCGCGATGTGGGCTGGGCACGGGCCGGCGCTGCGCGGTGGCGCCGACCTCGATGTACGGGGGCGGCGGAGCGTGGTCGGCGGCGGGAACGTATGCCTCGCGTGGTGGATGTGGGTCACCTCTGATCCATCCTTCACTGAATGGGATTCGCTGAGGAATTGCCCCGAATTGGGCTCTTGTCCGGCTCCACGGATGGCAGGGGTCCCACGGTTCGGCAGATCTGCACTTTTGTGGGACTTCTTGGTATCGCCGCAGATCAGCTGACCTCCCCCGGGCGCTGCGCACGATTGACCCTGGCGGTGTCCGAGGCTGGCCCTGATGGCGCCCTGAGGCTTGACGGGGACGCGGGCCCGCGACACCGCTCGCGGAGTGTCACCTGGGCCATGCCGCGGGTTACAGGACAAAGCAGTACATATGCGCGATGATCGACTTATGCCCTGGGGTTCCCGAAAACGTGGTCCACGGACCGATCCGGATCGCTCCGTGCACCGTGTCTCTGGTGAAGGGACCCTTTCGAACGCAGACGAGGAACTGCTGCGCACTCTGTACACGGATCACGCAGGAGCCCTACTCCACTACGCGCTGCGACTGACCTCAGGAGATCGGCAATGGGCGGAGGACGTGGTGCAGGAAACACTGCTGCGAGCGTGGCAGCATCCCGCCGCGTTCGACCCCGCACGCGGCCCGGCCCGGGCATGGCTGTGCACGGTCGCCCGGCACCTGGTCATCGACGCCCACCGGGCCCGGCAGGCCAGGCCGACAGAGGTCGGCGGCGATGCGCTGGAGCGAGCCGCCGAGCAGAAACCGGGCGAAGACGAGATCGAGCAGGCACTGCAGAGCTGGGCGGTCGCCGACGCCGTCCGGTCACTGTCCCCGGACCACCGCGCCGTCCTGCTGGAGACCTACTACCGGGGCAAGACCATGACGGAGGCCGCACAGGAGCTGGGCATCCCACTGGGCACCGTGAAGTCGCGCACGTACTACGCCCTGCACGCCCTGCGACTGGCGCTGCAGGAACGGGGGATCACGCCATGACCGTTGCGGGCAGGAGGTGGCGACCATGAACGCGGAACACGACGCCCTCCGGCTGGCGCTCGGAGCATACGTCCTGGGCACTCTGCCTTCGGCGGAAATGGAACGCGTGCGCCTCCATCTCGAAGAATGCGCCGAATGCCGGGCCGAACACACCCAGCTGGCAGGATTGCCCGCGCTGCTGGCGACGGTGACCGAAGCCGAAGCCTCGGGCCAGACGGTGCCGACGGCCGACGGCGACGCGGCCGACCGGCTGGTGGCACGGGCAGCCGAGAGCGCGCAGGCCTCTCTGCCTGAGCGGCCCGCCGCGCCTGCGGTGCCCAAGGCGCCGGAAGAGGGAGTACTGGAGAAGCTGCTCCAGCAGGCCGTGGCCCGGCGCCGCCGAACCTGGCGTCTGCAACTGGCCGGCGCCGCTGCCTCGCTGACGCTCATCGCGGCAGCGGTCGGCGGCACCTGGTTGGCCACCGTCGGATCCGTGGGCAGTCAGGCGACGCCGCCCGGTCCGACCGCGCCCGCCGCCTGGCGCACCTTCTCCGGAAGCGATCCCACCACCGGCGTCACCGCCTCGGTGAAGGTCTCGCCCACCGCCTGGGGCAGCACCCTGCAGGTCTCCGCCGGCGGGGCACCCGCCGGAATCACCTGCCGGCTGCAGGCGGTCGGGCCCGGCGGGGTCAGAAAGGACGGCGCTTCCTGGCGCGCAGGCGAGTACCCTCCCGGCACTACGATCCCGGGGGCGGTTGCCTTGTCGCCGGGGGCCATCGAGCACTTTGAGATCCTCGCAGGGAACGGTCAGAAGCTGGTGACCATGCGGGCGTGAGGCGATGACAGGGTGGTCATGGCACGGAGGCGCCTGACCGCCCAGGATCTCCAGCCGATGGCCATCACGGGCGAATCTGCTCGCGACATCGGCCGCAAAGGCATGATCGTGATGACCGGCGTCGGCCGATGCCACCACACCGCACGAGTCCGGGATCGGCACGACTGTCCGACCCGGGCACCGGGCCGATGAGCGCGACGGCCTCGGTTGTGGTGCCACACATCGCGGGGCCAGTCACGTAGTACGGCTGCTTCGCCTGCACAAGCCGTCATCGGGGGTCCGTGTCGGCACCAGGGCAGTTCTGCAGCTCGCTCGTGGGCTTTGACCCTTCCCGTCAGCGCGCGGACGGTTTCCGGGCTCTGGTCACCCTCGCCCCCGGCTCCGGCGAACCGGCCCAGCCCTCAACCGACTTGATGGGTGAGACGGCAGCAAGCTCTTGGCAGAGGCGACCGAGCCCAGCCAGGCCGCCGACATAGACATGAATGGCCAGAAATTCGGACAGAAAGTGCCAATAACTCGAACCGTCCGGCATGCGTCGTCCGTGGAACTGAATGAGCACGCCTATGCAGGATCCGGCCTACCGAACGCCCCCGAACTCGTCGGCAGGCACTCCGTTCCGGTCTCCGTACATCCACAGAAGAGCCAGAAGACCATGTTTGTGACCGATTCCCCCAGCCCGACTTCACTGCTCGACCAGCCCTGCCGCGGCCACGCGCTGTTGACGCTGCCAGCGCAGGAGGCGCACGTCTCCGCCGCTCGTCACTTCGCGGCCGATCTGCTGGAGACCTGGAGTGTGCCCGTGAGCGAGCGGGACTCCGCCGTTCTCATCGTCGGCGAACTCGCGGCCAACGCGGCCCAGTACGGCCGCGAGCGTATGACCCTGCTGCTCGAACTCGAGCACGACACTCTGCACATTGTGGTCAGTGACTTCGGCTTGGCCGTGGACCGCCATCACCCCAGCGACGCCCCCGACGAACACGGTCGCGGCACCGGCATCGTCCAGTACCTCGCCCAGTCAACGGAGATCCACCAGACACGCAGCGGCCGCGAAGTCCGCGCCTGCCTGAGGTGTTCGTCATGACCGGGCAGCAATCAGGAGCCGGACCGTCTGCCGCAGCAGCGGGAAGAGGATGCGGATACAGGCCGACGGGGAGAACGCCTGGCGCGTGGACACGGGCGCTGAAGGATTGGGGACTTGCGCCAGCCGACGTCGAGAGACTGATCATGGAGGGGAAACTCGATTCGGCAGTCCGACTGAGCGGCAAGCTCTCCGACGACGTACCTTGACGATCAAGCACTGAGCTACCGCACACAGCCAGGAGCCGAGCAGGGCGACGGAGCTGCTGACGGTGCCCCCAGGGCATGGCCCGCTGTGGCGCCGCTTCACCGCCCACCTGCGTCGACCCCGCCCGGAAGAAAGCCCTGGCCAAGCTCACCGCGAAGATCGCCACCAGCAACCGTGGGCCTCCCCATCCCCTCCACGCATGGCAGCGTGGTCACGTACCTGACCGATTGGCTGGAGGCCGTCGCCGTCCACCAGCTCCGCGAGAACACCCACGCCGGGCTACACCGCCTGCGTCAACCGCTATCTCAGCCTCGGCCTCGGCAAGAAGAAGCTCACCAAGCTCACCGCCAAGGACGTGCGCACCTGGCTCAACCAGCTCCGCACCACCTGCCAATGCTGTGCCCGAGGCATCGACGCCGCCCGCTCAGCCCCGTTGCCGCGCCGCCGGAACCTGCTGCTCCAAGCTGCTCCTCCCACTGACGCTGACCTACATCCACTCCGCCCTCAAGTCCGCCCTGGAGCACGCCGTCCGCGAAGAAGAGATCCCCCGCAACGTCGCCCGCCACGTCCGCACCGGCACACCCCGCCCCCGACGCTTCGAACCCCTCACGGCCGACGAAGCCCGCCAGCTCCTCACCAGCGCACAAAATCATCGGCTGCACGCCCTGTTCGAACTCGCCGTCCCACCGGACTCCGCAAGGGCGAACTCCTCGGCCTGCACGGGGAAGACCTCTACCTCGACGCAGGCACCGCCGCTATACGCCGCACACTTGAACGCACCAGCACCGGCGGGCTCACCACGCTCCCCACCAAGACCCGCGCCTCCGAACGCCTCATCGCCCTCCCCACCCCCTGCCTCAAGTCACTGAAGCGCTACCGCGAACAGCAGCAGCGCGAGCAGGAGGCCGCAGGCACCTCGTGGCAACGCAGCGGACACGTGTTCACCACTTCCCGGGGAAGAACGATCGACCCGACCAACCTCACGGCGATGTTCAGGCCTGGTGTCCGATGGGCGGGATGTGCCCCGATTCGCTCAGTGGATCGGCCTCGTCGGTCGGCTTCTTGGGTGCGAAGTGCAACAGCTCCCAAAGGGCCCGGTCCTGGAGCGTGTCGGTGCTGCCGGCTCCCCTGCGCCTCAACGACACGGTCCCCAGGAACCTGTGGTAGGCGCCGGCCGTGCCGAAGTCGAGCAGGAAGGTGTCCTGCTCGTGCTGGAAGGAAACGGTGTAAGTGTGGGCGTCGTCCGCCACCTGGTATTCGAGGTGAGCGCCGACGGGGACGTGGGTGGTCGGATGGACCCGGACGTCGCGCTCGGTGAACGTGACCGCTTCGTCACCGACCGCGGAGACCAGGATCTCGTCGTCGTGAGCGACCAGTACAGCGGGCAGCTTCGCCTTGTCGTACTGCTCGTGGCTTACGAACATGAGGGTGACGACGGTGTAGGCGCCGATCCTGGCACGGCCCCAGTACCAGTGGTCGAGTACCTTGCGCGGGGCGATGTTGCCCCAGTTGTGGTCGTGGTACCCACTGCCGGTGAGGGTTCGGGTGGTGCCATCGGCGGTCAGCGTGGCGAGCACGGATCCCCGGGCCACAACAGGCAGCCAGGCGATGTAGTACTGCTCCTGAGCGCCGAAGAAGGCGTGGCCGGTGGCTGGGCGCCACGGCGGTACCTGCGCGGTCAGTTCCAGGTCGAGGACGATGTCGTCGATCTCGACGTGGACGAGGTACTTGCCCTGTTCTCCACGGAAGGTATTGCCACCGATGACGACGTCGCAGCGCTCGGAGGAGGCGGAGAACGCACTGGGCTCCGCGGTGCAGGTCTTGTCTGTCCTCATGCCGTCGGGGCGGGTGAGTGTGAGCAGGACGAAGGGTGTGAGGGGGGACTTGGGTGAGATGAAGGGAGGCTTGGTGTGGAACTCCACCGTCAGTGTGGAGCCGTCCTCCAGGTGGGCGTCGCAGTACCACCATTCGAACGTTCCGGCTGCGGGGTCAGTACGTAGTCCCTCTTCCCAGGGCTGGATGACACCTGGAATGAGACTCAACCGCTCGTAGTGTCGCGGCTGGTCCCCTATGAGTGTGTGCATGAGATCCTCGGCTTCTGCGTGGTCGGCGCAGCGACCCGCTGCGTCCGGTTGATGGGCCTGTCGCGGCACTGTCAGATGCCCTCGTAAGTGGGAACCCGCCGCTCGATCAAGGAGGCAATGCCTTCAGCGGCATCGGCCGTCGCGAACAGTCGTGGGCCCACGTCGTTGCGCAGGCCGGCGGCAGAAGCCGCGATGTGCGGTGCCAGCACACTGCGCGCGTCGGCCAGGGTGGCCTGCACGGCAAGCGGGGCCTGGGCGGCGATACGGTGCGCCAACTCCAGGGCGCGGTCCAGTTCGTGGCCTGCCGGTACCACTTCCTGCACGATGCCCATGCGCCAGGCTTCCTGGGCGTCGAACGGGTCGCCGGTGAGGAGGTAGCGCATGGCGTTGCCCCAGCCGGCGCGGTGCGGCAGGCGTATCGTTGCCCCGCCAAGTGCGACGATGCCGCGTGTGACCTCCTGCTGACCGAAGACCGTGTCGTCCGCCGCGATGCATATTTCGCTGTTGAGGGCGAGTTCCAGGCCGGCGGTGAAGCAGCGGCCGTGGACGGCCGTGATGACCGGCTTGGTGGGGGGCTCCCGGTAGAGGCCCCATGGATCGCGTCCGCCCTCGGGGATGATGCCGTCATCGCCGACGGCCAGCCTCGGGGCGAGGGAAGCGAGATCGAGTCCTCCGGTGAAGTGCTTGCCGTTGCCGTGGATGACCGCGACACGCAGGGCAGTGTCGTCCGTGAGCCGGGTCAGGGCATGGGACAGACCGGTGATCATGTCCGCGTCGAGGGCATTGGCCTTTTCGGGCCGGTTGAGCGCGATGCGCAGAAGGGGACCGTCCCGTTCGACCAGTACCTTGGCGGTGTCGGTGTGCGGGCCGCCGGCTGCCTGCTGTGTGGGTGCCATGTGGTTCACCGTAGGTAGGGCGGTAGTGCCGAATGCGACGCAGGCAGGGGAGTTTGCGACATGAAGATCGGTGTGGTGGCACTCGGCGGATGCTGGGACTCAGGAGTGACTGCTGTGCTTGATGTGCTGCGGACGGCCGATGCTGCCCGGACACGCGTCGATGCCACCATCCCTGCGCTGGAGTGCGTGGTTGTCACTGCGACGGACGAGGCGGTCCGCACGGCGGGCGGGCTGCTGATACCCGCGGGCCGTTCGATCGACGAGTGTGTGGCCACCAAAGACCTGGACCTGATCCTTGTTCCCGCGCTGGCCGCGCAGAGTCCCGCGACCATGGTCGATGCCCTGATGAGGCAGGACATCCGGGCTGTGGGCACGGCACTGCGGCGTTGGGCGGACGGTGGAGGCGCACTTGCGGCGGCCTGCACGGGAACTTTTGTTCTCGCCGAGGCGGGGCTGCTGGATCAGCGGCAGGCCACCACCACATGGTGGCTGCGCGATATCTTCCGGCGTCGCTATCCCGCTGTGCACCTGGACATGTCGCGGATGGTGATACGTGACGGGAGCGTCGTCACAGCGGGCGCGGCGTTTGCGCACATCGATCTGGCTCTCAGCATCGTCGCGCGAGTCAGCCCCCGGCTCGCCGCCGAGACCGCGGGTGCCCTGCTCATCGACGAGCGGCCGACACCGAGCACGGGGGCGGTGGCCGACTATCTCCACGGGCACGATCAGTTGGTCAGCGACTTCGAAGCATGGGTACGTGCGCATCTGCACAGCCCCGTCGGAGTGGCCGACGCGGCACTGGCCCTCGGGGTCACCCGGCGCACTCTGGAACGTCATGTCCGGGACCAACTGAGTACGTCTCCCTACGCATTCATCAGGTCGCTGCGGGCGGAGCGGGCGGAACACCTCCGAGCCACCACCGCGTTGCCGGTGGCAGACATCGCACAGCGGGTCGGCTACCAGGACGCCACCACGGTGCGTCGGCTCCGGAGCGGCCGTCAGCCGGTGACGAGGCGATCAGAGGCGGGCCCGACCCATGTCGGCGATCTGCTTCAGCCACCGGAATGAGAGCCAGAGGCGAAACGGCTTCGGCGGCAACCTCCGCGGCTGAACGTCACCGTGGATCGTGCCGGATGAACCGTGATCGCTGAAGATCGTCCCGATCACTGCCGAGGGTCCATTGTCCGAAGACGCCGGACGGCGCGTGCCATGCGCGGTTCGCGTCGGCCTGCCCAACGACGCCACTGCCGGGCGAATTGCCGTCCTGGTCCCGCTGCCCCGGGCACCGCACTACGCAGGGATCCGTCTGCATGCCGAAGCGCGATCTCCCGGTAGAGGACGTTGGCGTCGACCTCTTTGGCAAAGACGTAGGCGTCTTCGAAGAAGGGGAAGACGACACGGCCGCGCTTGGCGCGTTCGGCCTCGATGTAGGGCTGCATCGTCTCCCAGGTCTTGATCAGACGGTGTTGCGCGAGG
Organism: Streptomyces sp. NPDC054794; assembly: GCF_053611585.1. Taxonomy (NCBI): domain Bacteria; kingdom Bacillati; phylum Actinomycetota; class Actinomycetes; order Kitasatosporales; family Streptomycetaceae; genus Streptomyces; species Streptomyces sp. NPDC054794. Next base: position 174,021 of record NZ_JBSHAQ010000010.1, read on the forward strand.
CTGAGCAGGATGACGGGGTTGGTGAGATCGAATCGCAGCATGATCGCCACTGATTCATAGACGATGCCGACGTTCCACAGGCGGTAGTTGGCTGGATAGGGCAACCCCTCGATCCCGTTCTCAGGGCCGTACTCGTGCGGAAGCTCGCTCAGCACCCACAACTGGTCCTGCTGGAAAGCAGCGTCCCTGACATGGGTGAGCAGCAGCTCGGTGGTCATGGACAAATCGCTGTCTGCTCTGGCACGCGCCACTTGGCGGGAGATTCCCCACGTGGATGCCACCACGGCGACGATGGACAGGACCAGCGACACCAAATTGAAGACCACGAAGCCCCCTCTGCAACGTGTGAAACCCCGCCCTTGGCCCCAGACGGCCGATGTCCCGTTCGCCGGCAGTCCAGAACGACACATCTACCGCATTGGGGGCAAGACTTCGTCCGTGCAGGAACCCACCCTCTCAACGTCCACAAGCCTCTCGTCCGATCAGCGCACCACCCCTTACGGCCTCGGATCACCAAGCTCGGTGAGGGCACTCGCGGCTCGCAGGTGTCTCCTCCCCTTCGTGGGTGGTGGGTGCCCCGTGCTTGAGGGGCGCGGGACGGGCGCGGTTCCACACAGGACATCACAGAGCCCCAGGTCAGCGGCATGATCGAGGGTCGGGTGGAAAGCGGCCGGAAAATTGGACGCGAATGCGTGAACCGATCGGCGGCGCCCGTCCGATGAAGAGATGTGAGCGAGACGAGAATCGACGGGGACCTGCTGCGGGCCATCGCGGCGGACCGGGACCGGCGCGCCTTCGAGGAGCTGTACCGGCGCCACGCCCCCTGGCTGACCACACGCCTGCGCGGCCGCTGCGCCGACGCCGGGGTCGTCGACGACGTCGTCCAGGAGACGTTCCTCGCGATCTGGCGGGGCGGAGCGCGTTACCGCGAGGACGGCGACGTGGCCGGGTGGCTGTGGCGCATCGCCTCGCGTCGGCTGGTCGACGCGCTGCGCGGCGACGGAGCACGAGGACGGCTGCGACACGCGCTGGCCCGGCTGCGGCATCGCGACGAGGCGTCCGCCGAGGATCGCGTGCTCGCGGGGGTGGAGCACGGGGACCTGGCGGGCGCGCTCGTCCGGCTCTCTCCGGAGCTGCGGGCGGTGCTCCAGGCGACGGTCATCGACGGGCTGACGACCCGGGAGGCGGGCGTCCTGCTCGGTATTCCGCCGGGCACGGTCAAGACGCGGGCGATGCGCGCCCGAAAGCAACTGCGGGAGGCACTGGCATGACGGGGTTCGTGCGCGCCGAGGGCGTGCGGCCGATGTCGGGTGTGCGGCCGATGCGGGCCGCCGAGGAGAAGCGGGGGGTGCCGGCATGACATGGCATGTCGCCGAGGACGACCTGCGTGCCTATGTGCGCGGGGAGTTGGCGCCGCCGCTGCTGTGGTCCGCCGACACCCACCTGGCCGCGTGCGCGGACTGCCGGGCGCTGCTGGCCGAGGCCTGGGACCCCGTTGCGCTGGACGCGGCCTGGGAGCGGCTGGACGCCGAACTGGACGCGCCACGGCCGAGCCTGTTCGAACGGCTCCTGGTACGGCTCGGGATGGCGGACCACACGGCGCGGCTGCTGGCCGCGACGCCGGTGCTGCGCCGCTCGTGGCTGACGGCGGTGGTCTCGCTGCTGGCGGTGTCGGTACTGACCGCCCGTTCCTGTCATTCGACCACGGCCTTCCTTGCCGTCGCCCCGCTGCTGCCGCTCGCCGGGGTCGCCCTGTCGTACGGGCCCGTGCTCGATCCCACCCACGAGATGGCGGTCGTCTCGCCCATGCACGGATTTCGCCTGCTGATGATCCGGACGGTCGCCGTGCTCGTCGCCGTGCTGGGCCTGAGCGGTGCGGCGGCCCTCGCCCTGCCCGCGTACGGTTTGGATGCCCTCGGATGGCTGCTGCCGGCCCTCGCGCTCAGCGCGACCGGGCTCGCGCTGACCCCCAGGCTCGGCCCGGTCCTCGCGCCGTCCGTGACCGGCGGCGCGTGGGTCGCGCTGCTGCTGGGGGCGCATGCGTACCGAACCGGCGCCGACCAAGTGCTCGTGCCGTTCACGGCGGCCGGACAGGGCGTGGCGGCGGCGGTTGCCGTACTCGCCGCCGGGCTGCTCCTCCTGGTCCGTGACCGTTTCGACCTGTCCCCGAGCGGTGTCCGATGACCGCGGCCGTTCCCCGTCTCCGGCTTCTTCTGCCTCTGTTCCGTCCGTTCCCCGGGAGTACCCTGTGACCGCCTCGGCCCCTGTCTCCGTCTCCGCCTCCGGACTCAGTCTGCGCTACGGCGGCACCCGTGCCCTCGACGACGTGTCACTCCGGCTGACCCGAGGGGTCACCGGGCTCCTCGGACCCAACGGCGCGGGCAAGACGACCCTGCTGCGGGTCCTCGCCACCGCCCTGCCGGCCGACCGGGGCGCCTTCACCGTGCTCGGGCACGACCCGGCCACCGCGCGGGGCCGGCAGGAGGTACGGCGCCGGCTCGGCTACCTGCCGCAAACCCCGGGCCTCCACCTCGACTTCACGCCCTTCGAGTTCGTCGACTACGTGGCGATCCTCAAGGAGCTGACCGACCGGGCCGCACGGCACCAGGAGGTACGGCGGGTGCTCGGCGAGGTCGACCTCGCCGACGTGCGCGGCAAGCGCATCAAGAAGCTGTCCGGTGGTATGCGGCAGCGGGTGGCGCTCGCCGCGGCCCTGGTCGGCGACCCGGGATTCCTGGTGCTGGACGAGCCGACCGTCGGGCTTGACCCCGAACAGCGCATGCGTTTCCGGGAGTTGATCGCCGCCGCCGGCGAGAGCCGCACGGTGCTGCTGTCCACCCACCAGACCGAGGACGTGGCCATGCTCTGCCACCGCGTACTGGTCATGGCCGGCGGCCGCATCCGCTTCGACGGCACCCCCGCCGAGCTCAGCGCACGGGCCGCCGGACGGGTGTGGAGCAGTAGCGAACGCGATCCCGGCGCGAAGGCGGGCTGGCGCACTGGGACGGGCGCGTTCCGCAACGTCGGCGACCCACCCGAGGGAGCCGACCTCCTCGAACCGACCCTGGAGGACGGCTATGTACTCACCCTCGACGGCGACCGCGCGGAGGTGACGGCGTGACAGCGCTGGTCGCAACGAAGGCCACCCCGGCAGCCGCCACGCGCTCCGCGTCCCGGGGCTCCCGGGCGGCCGTGTTCGCCCTGGCCTGCTTCGAGACCCGCAGGCTGCTGTTGCGTGTCCCGGTCGTCGTCGCCCTCGTCGGATACGGCGCCTGGATCGGGTGGCGCACCCTGCAGCCCCAGGACGACTACCCCGCCCTGCAGGACGTCGACCGCGCCACCCAGGGCGGTCCGCTGTTCGTCGGCCTCGTCGCGCTGCTGTGCGCGAACCAGGCTGCGCTGCGCTCCCTGCGCCGGGACACCGAACGCCACTTCGGAGTGCTGGTGCTCTCCCCCGCACACCGCACGGCGGCGCATGCGCTGGCTGTCGTACCGCTCGCGCTGCTCACCGCGGTCGCTGTGGCCGCCCAGTTCGGCTGGGAGGCCCTCAAGCCCGGTGTGGTCGGGCGGGGTTCGGTCGCCGAGTTGTTGGCCGGGCCACTGACGGTGCTGGTGTTCGGGGCGATCGGGGTGCTGCTCGCGCGGCTGGTGTCCTCGGCCGTGGCGGCGCCGCTGCTCGTCGGGGTGTTCTTCCTGCTGTTCGTGGGCGGCATGTACCCCTCCGCCGGGCGGGAGACCGGAACCGCCTGGCTGGCACCGGTGGTCAGCGGGACCGGCGCCCAATCCCTCCCCTCCGCCCTGCTGGGCCGCCCGGCCGGTTGGCATGCCCTCTACCTCGCCGGCCTCGCCCTGACGGCGGCCGTGCTCGCCGTCCTGGTCGCCGGGGGCGGCCGTGCCCGGACCCTCCGGGCCGCCCTCGCCGGCGCGCTGGCCCTGACCGTGCTGGGCGGGGTCGCCCAGACCGGCGGCATCCCCGCGGTGACGACCGCGGCCCGGATACGCGCCTCGCTCACCCCGGAACGGGACCAGACGTGTGTGCTGCGCGGCCGCTCGGACTACTGCGCCTTCCCCGAGTGGACACCGCGCATCGGCGACTGGGCGCGGGTCGCCGAACGGGTCCAGTCCCTCACAGGAGGCAGCGCGCGTGGGCAGCACCTCCTCGTAAGGCAGCGGGTGGAGGCACGGTACGGCCTCTTCGACGACGCCGCGCTCGCCCCGTCCACCAACCCGTACCAGGTGACCGTGGGCACCGCCTGGGGCGGCAACCGCGTCCCCGAGTTCTCCACGGCCGTGGCCTCGGTGCTGGTCGCGGGCAACGAGAAGGCGGCGAGTCGCCTTTGCGACGGCCGGATGGTCACCATCATGTGGCTGTCCCTCGCCTGGCAGCCCAGCCCGGAGTCCGTCCTCCGCCACGTCCGCCTCGACGACAGCCTGTCCGGCTCCGCGGTCGTCATCTCCCGGACCGAGCCCTTGACCATGACGGCGGGTCAGACCAAGGTCGTGCGCGCGCTGCTCCACCAGCCCTTCTTCAGCGTCGCCGCGAAGGTGAAGGCGCACTGGACCGAGCTGACATCGCGGGGGGTCACGACGGCCCGTGCGGCCGAACTGCTGGACGTGCCCGCCCACATCGGGCCGGACAGGTGCGACGCATGAGGCCGGTGATGACACGCCGGGTGGCCCTGGTGCTGGCGCCCGCGGTCTGGCGCACCCTGCCGTGGCGGACGTTGGGCGCGACAGGGACGGTGGGTCTGCTGCCGGCCGCGCTCTGCCGCCTGCTCGGCGCCGAACCCGGCGGCTCGTCCGCTCTGAGCCTGCTGAGGTTCGCCGCGCTCGCCCTCGCCCTGGGCGCCGCCTTCCTCCTGGACGACACGGCCCGGCACACGACGGCCCCGGTCCCGACGGGACGGGCTGCCCGCACCGTGCTGCGGGTGGTGCTGGTGCTGCCCGTCGCCGCCCTGTGGTGGACGGCAGCGCTCCTCCTGGTCACCGGCCCGGCCGGGCCTCCGGCCGGGGACCTGACCCTGGAGGCCGCGACGGCCTTCGCCGTCGCCGTGGCAGCGGCGACGGTCGCCGTACGCCACACGGACAGGACGGACCCCGGTCGCACCGTGGCCGTCGGCCTCGTCACCGCCGCCATCCTCGTGCCCGTGATGCAGCCCAGCCGCTGGGCGCTGTTCGTCTGGCCGGCCGACCCGCGGTGGGCCGCGGCCCACGAGCGCTGGGGGTGGGTGCTGGCGGTCGCGGTGGCGGTATGGGGGTTGTCGCTGCCGGAACCGCGCACGCGCCGGTCGCTGCGGCTGGCAATCACGTCGCCGTGCAGCACGTCAGGTCCCTCTGGTGGGCGGTGAACCCCACCTGACAAGGACGACGGCGGATAGCCACGACTGGCTAACAGGAGCCGCCCAAGGAGTAGGGCGGCTTGGTGGCCGTCCTTCTCGGCCTGCCTGTGTGCCCCTGGCGCGGCACACAGGCAGTCGGAGGAACTAGACCTCAACGGCGGCTTCGGCTTCGGCCTTGTCGGCGGGGGCCACTGGCCCGGGGCGTCCGGGCAGGAGCAGGCTGAGTGGGACGGCGACGGCGGTGAAGGCCACCGCCCACCAGAAGGCGTCGTCGAAACCGGCGGCCAGGGCGCCCGGAGTGCGGGCGTCGCCGGTGCTCTGCTGGAGGACGACGGCGAGGACGGCGATGCCCACCGAGCCGCCGAGTTGCTGGGCGACGCGGGTGATGATGCTGGCGTCGGGGATCTCCTCGTGTTCCAGGCCGACATAGGCGGCGCCGCTGAGCGCGATCATGGCGGCGCCCAAGCCGATACCCCGGACGAGCAGCGCGGCCATGAGCAGGACCTCGCTGGTCTCGGCGGTGACGAAGGCGAACGGGACGCTGGCCGCGGCGACGACGGCGAAGGCGACGAGGGCCACCCAGCGGGGGCCGACGCGGTCGGTGTACTTGCCTGCCAGGCCGCGTGCGAGGAGCGCGCCGACGCCCTGCGGTATGAGCAGCAGTCCGGCGCCGAGGGCGTCCTCGCCGCGGACCTGCTGAAAGTACAGGGGCAGCAGCATCATCGCCCCGTACAGGGAGATGCCGCCCAGGAAGAGCAAGGTGGAGGACGAGGCCACCGCGCGGTGGCGGAAGAGCCGCAGGTTGACCAGGGCGCCGGTGGTGCGCGTCAGTGCCCGGGCGGTGAAGCCGCCGACCAGGGCGAGGCCGCCGATCAGCGGGATGAGGACCGTGGCGCTGGCGAACCCCGCGCTTCCCTCGACCCGGGAAAGTCCGTAGATGAGGGCGGCGACGCCCGGCGAGAGCAGGAGCACGCCGATGACGTCCAGGCGGGCGCGGGGGCTGTCGGGTGCGGGTCGGTCGTCGGGCAGGTTGCGCCAGGCGAGCCGGCCGCCGACGACGCAGAAGGGGATGTTGACGAAGAACAGCCAGCGCCAGTCGGCCAGATGCAGGATGAGGCCGCCCAGGACCGGACCGAGGATCGGACCGAGCGCGGTGGGCACGGTGATGATGGCCATGACCCTGCCGATGTTGCGGCCCTTGGCGGCCTGCATGATCAACGTGGCCGTGAGCGGCATCATGATGCCGCCTCCGATGCCCTGGATGATGCGGAAGGCGATGAGGCCGGCCGCGTTCCACGCCAGCGCGCTCAGGATCGAGCCGAGCAGGAATACGCCCAGGGACGCGATCCACAGACGTTTGCCGCCCAGCCGTGACTGGGCCCATCCGGCGAGCGGGATGGTGACGAACACCGCCAGCAGGTAGCCGGTGCTCACCCACTGGATGGTGGACAGCGGGGCGTCGAGTTCCTTCGCCAGGTCGTTGAGGGCGACGCTGACGATGGTGGTGTCGAAGACGACGGCAAGGGCGCCCACGATGACGGTGATCGCCAGACGCCACACGGCGGGGTCCACACGGTCGGGGTCCGCTGCCACGGGCGCGGATCCGGTCCCTTTCGGAGTGCTCACGAAGTGCCACCTTAAGATATAGCGGTCTATCTTACGGTCGGCAGACTAGGGCGCTAGAATAAGAAAGGCAAGTCTATCTATGGAGGGGCGGATGCCCGAGCGACGCCGCGGAGCGGCACTGGAGAAGGCTCTCCTCGACGCGGCATGGGAAGAACTCACGGAGACCGGCTACGCCAGGTTCACCATGGACGCCGTCGTTCGGCGCGCGGGCACCAGCCCGCCCGTTCTCTACCGCCGTTGGTCGGACCGCGACGAACTCGTCCGGGCAGCCATCGTGCACACCCTGAAGGAGCACCGCCTCGACGTTCCCGACACGGGAAGCCTGCGGGAGGACGTCCTCACCCTGATGCGGGCGATCAACGCCACCCGCGTCCAACTCGTCACCGTCATGAGCGTGCACCTGGCCGGCTACCACCAGGAGACCGGCGCCAGCACCGGTGATCTGCGCGACCCCCTCGCGACGGGGCGCAAGGAAGCCCTCGACAGGATCTTCGACCGCGCCGTCGACCGCGGCGAGATCAAGACGGAGCTCCTCACCGAACGCATCAAGTCCCTCCCCTTCGACCTGTTGCGCCACGAATTCCTCACGACCTTCGCCCCCGTGCCCGACCACGTCCTCGTAGAGATCGTCGACACGGTGTTCCTGCCTCTGGTCCGCTGACCGCAGCGGTCTCGTGCTGTCGAGGCGTGTCGTTCGGCGCCCCCGCGGCCCGTAAGTCCAACACCTGCCGGTGATCACGGCACTGCTCACGATCGCGTTCAAGTACCGTGCCGGCATGGCAAGGAAGCGGCGGCCGTACTGGCGCACCCTCGGGACACCGACGACCCTCGTCCTGTACCGGACCGCAGACAGATGGCGGTACGCCGTCTACTTCACCGAACCGGCCGGTATCACCGACGGCGCACTCGCCGATCCCGTTTCCTCGTCCGAGCCGAGTACGGCGCAGGCAGCCCTCCTCCGGACGACAGAGGAACTCACCCGCAGACAACTCGGGGTCCTGTGGCGCGAATCCGATCGACCGGACTGGTGGACCGGCACGGTCACCGGCGCAGGCCCGCGTCCGACTGCTTGATCCCGGCGAGCCTTCTAGGTCAGAGCGCTAGCTGGGCCATCTCATGACATTGGTTCCTCGTTGTCAGGCTCGGCGGGCATAGGACGTGAGGCGATCGGCGAGCGCGATGACGAGTTCGCGCAGCTCATCGGGGCGCTCGATGACGAACGGCCGGTCGAGTGCCGCGAGTACCGGAGGCAACCAGTCGAGCCTCTCCGCGCGCAGCTCGACGCGAAACCAGCGCTCGGTCGCCCGGTCCTCGCCCGCCGCGGGCGCGTACTCCTCCAGGCTCGCGACGCCGGCGGGAAGGTGGGCGCGGATCTGCCCGACCGTCCCGTGGATCCGCAAGGTCACCTCATGCCGGTACTCGGCCGTGGCGAATCCTGACAACACGCGCTGCGCCGGAGCGGGACCCACGGGCGCTTCGAACGAGCCGGGCAGGGTCCGCGCGTCTGCGATGCGATCGAGGCGGAAGGTTCGGTCCTCGCCGATCTGGGCGTCCTTGCCCGTGACGTACCACCGGCCCGCATGGGCGACGATCCCGTACGCGTGCAGCGTGCGTTCGCTACGCCGTCCGTCACGGTCGGTGTAGCGGATCGAGACCGGGCGGTGGTGGCGCACGGCATCGGCGATGGTGAGCAGGAGCCCGGCGTCCGGGGTGGCGAACTCGCCGGGCTGATCCGTGAAGGCGAGAGCTTCCAGGAGGGTGTCGAGCCGACGGGCGATGTGCTGGGGCAGCACCCGCCGGATCTTCGCCGATGCCGTCTCGCTTGCCGTGTGCTCCGTCGTCGTCAACCCTGCTCGGCGGCCGGCGACCAGGCCGAGCAGCACGGCCAGCGCCTCGTCGTCGCTGAGCATGAGCGGAGGCAAGCGGTACCCCGGGGCGAGCCGGTACCCGCCGTAGCGGCCGCGCACCGATTCCACGGGCACGCCGAGGTCGATCAGCTGGTCCACATACCGGCGCACGGTGCGCCCTTCGACGCCGAGCCGGTCGGCGAGTTCGGCCATCGTCCGGGTGCCGCCCGACTGCAGCAGCTCCAGGAGTGTCAGCACGCGGCCGGTGGGTCGAGGCATGTCCGCAGCCTAACGCGAATACAGGACCGATTCTGTCCACTATTTCTCCTAGCCTGCGACGTGCACGCCTCCAGCACGGCCAAGGAGATTCCCATGGACTTCGTCTCGATCCGCATCATCACCGGCGACGTAGCGCGCCTCGTCGACTTCTACGAGCGAGCCACAGGGGCGCGGGCGACGTGGGCCACCGAGGACTTCGCCGAACTCAGGACCGCGGGCGCCACCCTCGCGATCGCCGGCACCCGCACGGTCCCGCTGTTCGCCCCGGGCTCTGCCCGCCCGGCTGACAACCACAGCGTGATCACCGAGTTCCTCGTCGACGACGTGGACCGCGTTCACCAGAACCTGACCGGCGTCGTCACCGACTTCGTCACCGGACCCACCACGATGCCCTGGGGCAACCGGTCGCTGCTGTTCCGCGACCCCGACGGCAACCTGGTCAACTTCTTCACCCCCGTCACCCCGGCGGCCATCGAAAGGTTCGCACGCTGACACGTCGCTGCAGCCGCTCACGCGGGAGCCCTGAGATCCCAGGGCTCCCGTGACGCGGCGGCCGAGTCCCGGAGCGCCACCAGCAGGGGGCATCGGAACGCACCGCTGACTCCCGAAGGACGGCTGCGCTTGTGTCTGCGGATCGGCGCCGGACGTCCGATCGCGCACGTCGCTGCGGGAGCCGGGATCTCCCGCCGCTGTCTGGCCAAGTGGTACGCCCGCTGGCGCGCGCACGGAGAGAACGGACTGCTCGACCACTCCTCCCGCCCCGCCACCAGCCCGAGGACATCGCCGACCTGGTGGAGGCGCTGCGGCGGCAGACCAAGCCCCGCGCCTCCAGACGCACCGGTCCCGGCACCGGCAAGGTCGGATACACGTACCTGCATTCGGCGCTCGACGACCACTCCCGGCTCGCCCACACCGGGGCCCCGGACGATGAGAAGGCCGTCACCGCGGTCGCCTTCTGGCACCGGGCCGTTGCCTTCTTCGCCACCCACGGCATCACACCGACCGCCGCTGCCTCACCGACAACGGCGCCTCCTACCGGTCTACGACCTGGGCTGACTCCCTCGCCGCGACCGGTACGAAGCACAAGCGGACCAGGCCATACACGCCGCGCACGAACGGGAAGGTGGAAAGGTATTACGGGACGCTCACCCGCGAGTGGGCGTACGTCCGCGACTACACAACCGCGCATGAACGCCGCGTCGCACTCGCGGAGTTCCTGAACCACTGACCACGAGCGGCCGCGCGCAGCGCTCGGCGGCCAACCGCCCATCAGCTGGACCGCCGGGAGCGACTACCGGATCGTCCTCGACTGCGGGATGTGCGCGAGTGGTTCGGGCGCTGACACCACAACTAGCCTCGCCGACTACGGCACCACCCCTCTATACCTGGCATCGGTACAGGGAGCAGCCGAAGTAGCCCGCTTGCTCATGGAGGCCGGCGCCTGCTCGGAGGGCACACCATTGTGCGCAGCCGCTTGCTGGGGACACACCGACACTGTCCGGGAACTGTTGGCACACGGCGCCGACCCCAACCTGTGCGAAGAACACGGCACAGGTTGGTCCCCACTGGACTGGGCGAACAACGGGCCCCATCCCGATACCGTCGAACTCCTCGTAGCGGCAGGGGCCGAACCAACGCGCCGCTGTCGGTCAGCAGTTGATGGGCGGGTTCCCGGAAGCGACTCGGCAGAAGTCCGACCCGAGTCCGCCGTCGACGGTGCCGGCGTTCGGGCCGACGGAGATGAAGTCCCCTTCGGCGCCGCCGAGGATGCTGCCGTTCGCCGTGGTACCGGCGTGGGCCGTGATGGAGTCGCTGCCGGCGCCACCGTCGACGGTGCCGGCAACGGTGCCGTTGATGACGATGTAGTCGGTGCCGCCCAAGCCGTTGACGCTGTCGCCCACGGCGAGGGCGCCGCAGCTGATGTAGTCGGCACCGGCAGTACCACTGACGGTCGTACCGGACACGGGACTGCCGTTGACCGTACATGAGGTCAGGGCTTGGGCAGGCGTCGCGGTCAGGGCGAGGGGTGCGGCCACGAGGGCGGCGGCGCAGAGTGTACGCATCGTGTGTCTGATCATGCAGTAAGTGGTTCATGGTGACTTCATGATCACAATTGTGCGGCGTCGGTGACTCTGCCGTCCGGGGCAGTCCGCCACCCGGACGGGCCACCGGGACTGGCGGTCACATGACCGGGTTCAGGCAGGCCGACCTGCGCCCGCCGTCACCCGATCGCATCCCAGAACGTGCAGTGGTGGCGGGACTGCGCCGTGCGCGTGGGGACGATGTGGTCCGGCGCCAGGGACAGTGCCGATTGCCGGGTCCAGTGCGGCAGGGAAGGGCCGTTCGGGTCGGCGGTGCGGGCGAAGCCGGTCCAGTAGTCGATCATGGTGTCGGCGAGCCGGCGTTGTGCCGCGGTCAGGTCGCGAGGGCGGCGGCCCAGGTCGAACAGGTAGGGCAGTTCGCTCGCGTGCGGTGCGCCGAGCGGGAACGGTGGCGTGCCCGGGGTGAGCGGCGGAGCGTGTTCGTCGGCGAACTCGTAGCTCCAGACGGGGCCTTGGGCGGCGAGCAGGCTTTCGGTGCGCCCCGTCGGGCAGGCGAAGTTCGCGTCGCCGATGACCGCGCCGAACACCGGGCCGCCGTCGGTGCGGTGCAGCGGGTACTCGCGGACGATCGCCTTGGCCTGTCCTGGGGAGGGGAAGAAGGTGGCCGCGACGTCGGGCCAGGAGTCGGGGGTGACGGGTTGGCCGGCCTGGATGATTCCGGCGGCCCAGCCGTTGCCCTCGTCGTGGTTGTTGCCGATGAGTGCAGGAACGCGGTGGAAGCGGCCGACGGTAATCGCCGCTGCTGGGTCGTTGGGCAGCAACGGGGTTGCGTATGCGGGCTGTTGACCGGTGTCCTGGGCGGCGAGCAGACGGGAGACGTGCACGCGGCGCAGGCAGGCCATCGGGTGATGGGCGGAGCCGCAGCCGACCTTTTTCGCGAGATCCGCGCCCGCGTCCCGCGCCGTGGAGAGCGGGACGGAGGACGGGGCGAACGGACGGTCGGGGCGGCCGGTGCACGGACCGCTCTCGATGATCGCCCGGTCGAAGAGGCCCGCGGCCGCGGGTGAGGCGAGCTGGGCGCAGACGCTGTAACCGCCCGCCGACTCACCGGCCAGCGTCACATGGTGCGCGTCGCCGCCGAAGGCGCCGATCTCGGCGCGGACCCAACGCAGCGCCGCCTGCTGATCGGCCAGGCCGAAGGTGCCGGAGCCGGGCAGCCCGCTGTGTGCGAGGAAGCCGAGCGCCCCGAGGCGGTAGTTGACGGTGACGACCACGACGTCGCCGCGGGTGGCCATGCGGTGGGCGTCGTACGAGCTGCCCGCCCCGGTGGTGAAGCCGCCGCCGTGCAGCCACACGATCACCGGCCGGGGGTGTGCCGGTGCCGCGCCTGCGGGCGTCGTGATGTTCAGGTGGAGGCAGTCCTCGTCGATGCTGCCGCCGGGTACCTCGCCGGCCGGCTGTGGGCAGGCGCTCGCGGGCCGGGTCGCGTCGCGCACCCCGGACCAGGGGGTGGCGCGGTGGGGCGGTGCCCAGCGCAGCCTGCCGACCGGGGGTGCCGCGTAGGGGATGCCCTCGAAGGTGCGGTAGCCGTCGTGGGCGGCGCCGCGCACCAGGCCGTCGTGGGTGCGTACGGTCGTGGCTGCGGTCGACCGGGCGGGCTGTGGTACTGCGGACCGAACCGGTCGGACGGCTGGCTGTGCAGGTGGGGCGGCTGTGGACCAGGCCGTGGCGAGTACGGCGGTCAGGGCGCAGCCCAGGGTGGTCAGGACGCGGTGCGTGGTCATCGTCTCCCCGTTCGGTCAGCTGCCGCCCATGCCGCCCTGCGCGGCGATCATGGTGGTCGGCAGCGCGCGTACAGCCTTCTCCAGGCCGGGCCCGAGGGCGGCGAGAATCCCCGTGCAGGCGTCGATGCGGGCCCGGAAGGTCTTGTGGTCCTGCCGGGAGACGACCGAGTGGACGCCGCCCGCGGCGGCCAGCGCGAGCAGTGCCGCGTCGGCGGGGGGAATCTCCTGAACGGGGGCGTCCCCGTTCAGCGCCGCGTACACGCGCGCGTGCAGGGAAGCGGGAACGGCGCGGTCCGTCACGGTCAGCCGCCGTTTGCCGAAGCGGGTGCGGGGAGCCTTCACGGTGAGGAGGCCCGCCGCGGCGAGCCGGTCCTCCACCTCCGTCAGGGTCCGCTTGCGGTGGCTGCGCATGAGGTGCTTCCAACCGTGCCCGGCGGCGGCGTCGCGCAGCACGCCGTCCAGGACGGGGTCGCCGGTCGGCCGGGTGTCGGACACGGTGACCGTGCCGCCGTCCTCCCCCAGCCGGCCGCGCAACGCGAGGTCGACCAGAGCGGCAGCGCGGATCAGCAGCTCCGCGCGGGAACGGTCGTACGGGCCTTCGGCCGCGTCGTCGTGGGCGAGCAGATACATCAGGCAGGCGAGGTCGTCGTTCACACCTCGACGCTAGGGCCGGCCATCCCGGCCGCGGATCGGCCGCGGGAGCGGTCCGGCGCTGGGAGCACAGGAGGATCGAGGCCCGGCCTCCTCCTTGAGGAGGAGGCGGTGGAAGTCAGGGGCGGCGTGGTTGTACGAGGCCGTGGTCGTAGGCGGCGACGACCGCCTGGACGCGGTCGCGCAGGCCCAGTTTGCGCAGCACGGCGGTGACGTGGTTCTTGACGGTGGCCTCCGACAGGCGCAGCCGCTCGGCGATCTCCGCGTTCGACAGCGCCTGCCCGATGAGGGTGAGCACCTCCCGCTCACGGCCGGAGAGGTCCTGCAAGGAGGGCGGCGGTGCAGGGTCGGGTGCGGTGCGCAGGAACCGGTCGAGGACACGGCTCAGCACGGTCGGCGCCAGCAGCGCGTCGCCGCGCGCGGTGAGGCGGATCGCGTCGACGAGTCCGGCGGGGCGCATGTCCTTCAGCAGGAAGCCGCTCGCCCCGGCCCGTAGGGCGGCGACGACGTGCGCGTCCACGTCCCAGGTGGTCAGCACGAGCACCCGGGCCCGACCGCCGCACTCCGCGATCTGCCGGGTCGCCTCGATGCCGTCCAGGACGGGCATGCGTACGTCCATCAGCACCACGTCGGGAGCCAGTTCACGCGTCAGCCGCACCGCCTCCTGGCCGTCGGACGCCTCACCGACCACTTCGAGGTCGTCCCGGGCGTCGATGATCATGCGGAATCCGGTACGGACGAGGGCCTGGTCGTCGGCCACCACCACGCGCAGCGTCATGACGCGCGCTCCACCGGCAGCCGCGCCGCCACCTCGAACCCGCCTCCGGGCAGCGGACCAGCGCGCAGGCTGCCGCCCACGAGCCGTGTGCGCTCCTTCATCCCCACCAGCCCGCGTCCCGATCCCGCCACGGCCGAACGGCCCTGGGACGCCAGCCCGTTGTCGATCACCGTGACCTGCACGCAGTCCTCCTCCGTCGTCACGCGCACGCTCACCTCGTCGGCGCCTGCCGCGTGGCGCAGTGTGTTGGTGAGGGCCTCCTGGACGATCCGGTAAGCCGCCAGATCCACTGCGGCCGGCAGCCCGTCGGTGTCGCCCTGGCGGTGCACGTGCACGGTCATCCCGGTCGCGCGCACGGTGTCGGCCAGCTCGTCCAGACGCACGAGGGAGGGCCCTGGCTCGCGCGTCTCCCCTGTCCCGTCCTCCTCCGTGTCGGGCCGGAACGCGCGCAGCAGCAGGCGCAGTTCACCGAGCGCGGAGCGGGCGCCCGTCTCGATGGCCCGCAGCGCCTGACGGGCCTGTTCCGGCCGTTCGGTGAACACGTCGTCGGCGGCGCCCGCCTGGATGACCACCACCGAGAGGGTGTGCGCCACGACGTCGTGGACCTCGCGCGCGATCCGCGCGCGCTCCTCCACCACGGCCCGGCGCGTCTCAGCCCTCGTACGTGCCTGCTGCGCCCTGCGCCACTGCCCCGCGGTCCATGCCAGGACCACCGTCAGCAGATAGACCGCCAGACGCGCGGGACCACCTGCCACGAATGCGAGCGGCGCCGGCAGGCACATCGCCGCGAGCGCCCGCGCCGACACCCGTCGCGGTCTGGTGGCCGACAGCACGCACAACGTGACCTGCGCCGCGAGCAGCGCCCCCGTCAAGGTCACCACGGGCAGCAGCGCCCACACCGCGAGCCCCGTCGCCACGTTCGCGGCGAGTACGGCGACCGGGGCGCGCGCCTGCCACCTCAGAGCGCAGACCTGCGCGAGGACCAGGGCCAGGGCCACGGGCAGGCGCCGGCCCTGGTCCGTGCCGGCGACGAGCACCGAGGTGCCCAGGACGGCGAGCACCAGACCGGCCGACCCCCACCACAGCGCCCGGGCCACCCGGGGCGAGAGCTCGCCCCGCGCTTCCGCGGCGAACGGGTCGTCCGGCTCTCTGCTGCTGCGGTCCACGTCCCGACCCTATCCAGCGGCGGGAGTCGGGCCGTCCAGACATCACCGCCGGCACTCATGCGGAGAGAGCGAAGGCCCGGACACCGGGTCCGGGAACGTGCCGGGACCTCACCGGAGCCGAAGGCGCCCCCGACGTTCCCGGCGTCCCTCACAGTCCGCGTTCGCCGCGTGATCCGCTGATGTGGGCGAAGCGACTCCCGGTGTTATTCAATGAGGTGTGTCGTCAGGGATCTCGGGCCCGTCGGACGGGTCCGGGCACGGCCCCGGCGCTGCGCCCGGGATTGCTGAGAGAGCCGCATGGACTCCACACCCTCCCCTTCGTCTTCTTCGCCGTTCGAGCTGGTGAGCGGCGCTCTGGGGCGCTACATCCCGAGCGGCAAAGCGGCAGCGGCCGCCGGCCCCGCAGGCGCGGAGGGCGACCGCACCACCGGTCCACGCGTACCCGACCCGGCGGCGGGCCGTCAGGAGCAGATTCTCGGCGCGGTCAACCTGGACCGGGATCTGAGAATCACCCGCTGCAATCTGGACGCCCCCGTGTTCGCGGGTCTGGACGCCAAGATCGGGAGCCCGTTCGTCGATCTCCTGCCTCCCGGGGACGTACCGACGATCACCCGGCGGTTGCGGCAGGTCCTGGAGACCGGTGAGGCGCACGTCGCCCGGATCCAGCGCCTGCGGCGCAGAGACGGGTCGGAGCTGGTGGTCTCGCTGAGCATCCTGCCCGCCGCGGTGCCTCAGGAGGGCCTGACCGTCTCCGTGATCGCCATGGCCAAGAGGCTGCACCTGTACGCCGCCGAGACCGCGATCGGCACTTCGCTGGACATCGGCGAGACCGCGCAGTCGCTGGCGGAGTCCCTGCTGGCCTGGGGAGACGTGGCCGCCGTCGACCTCGACTTCGCCGTGTGGACGGGCGAGGGAGTCACCGAGCAGACGCTGGGGCGCATCCGGCTACGGCGGGCGGCCCTGGTGCCGGACCGGGCGTGGCCCGAGGGCTACGTGACTCCGGGCGACGATCTTCCCAGCGACGCGAGTCGCATGCTGTCGCAGGCGGTACGGCGGGACGATGCCCCGCAGGCCATCGTGATGCCCGACCGGGAGGCGGTCGAGCGAGTGCTCGGCAGTCCTCGGGTGGTACGTGCCCTGGTGCCCGGTGACCGGTCGGCGGGTGTGGCGTGCATACCGCTGGTCCTGGACGGCCCGCCGCCCGTCGTGCTGGGCGTGGCGGAGGTCTGGCGGCGGGCGGACCACCCCTTCCGCGACAGCGAGCTGTACGACCTGCAGGAACTGGTGGCCAGGACCGTGCATCACGTCGACCTGGCCCGTCAGCACCAGCGCGAGCACACGCAGGTGCTGGCACTGCAGCGTCGGCTGCTGCCCCGCACCGGCGGCGACACCATCGAGATCGCCAGCGTCTACCAGCCCGCCACCCCCGACAGCGCGGGCGTCGGCGGCGACTGGGTGAACAGCTTTCCGCTGCCGGACGGCCGTACCGCTCTGGTGGTCGGTGACGTCGTCGGGCACGGCCTGGGAGCCTCGGCGACCATGGGCCAGCTGAGCATGGAGGCCCGCGCGCTGCTGTCCGCGGGGCTGGCGCCCGACGAGGTGCTGCAGCACCTGGACGAGACCGTGACGCTGCTGGACGACGCGGAGTCCGGGCTGGCGGCCGGCTACAGCGCCCTCGGGTCGACCTGCTGCATCGCCCTGTACGACCCGGTCAGCCACCACGTGGCGCTGTCCAGCGCCGGCCACCTCCCGCCGGTCCTGGTGTCTCCGGACGGGCACGCCAGGCCGCTCGCGGTCCGCCCTCATCCCGGCCTGGGCGCCGAGTTCGCGCTGCGGGAGCCGTTCGACGTGCACAGGTTCGACGCACCCCCGGGCTCCCTGCTCGCCCTCTACACCGACGGCCTGGTGGAGGATCCGGCCGAGTCGATCGACGAGGGCATCGGGAGGCTGGCGGACGCCGTGTCCGCGGTGCACCCCTGGGACACCCTGCAGCAGGCCGCACGGCGCGTCGTCTCCACGCTGGCGCCCGTGCACCAGCGCGACGACGTGACCCTGCTGCTCGCGCGCATGATCGGTTATCGCAAGGAGGACACCGCGACCTGGCGGCTGCCCGCCCGCGACGACGCACCCGCCCGTGCACGCGCGCTGGTCTCCGCGCTGCTGCGGCAATGGCACACCAGGGACGACACCGTGGACAACGTGTCGCTGCTGATCAGCGAGCTGGTCACCAACGCGGTGAGCTTCGCCACCGGTCCTGTCACGGTACGGCTGATCAGGGCCGGTCACGGCCTGCTGTGCGAGGTGGGCGACACCGGTAACGGCAGGCCGCGCCTGAGCCGGGGCAACCTCCTCGACGACCGCGGTCGTGGCCTGTACATCGTGCACAGGCTCACCACCCGGTGGGGGGTGCGGTGGACCGATACCGGCAAGGTGGTCTGGGCGGAAGTCGCGAGGTGACGCGGCCGCGGGGCGGGCCCTCGCCGACGCGTGGGAGCACGGCGAGGGTACGGGCGGCACGCCCGTCGGCCGGCGCCACCGACGGCGCCCTCAGCGGTACGGGTGTCGTGTCCGGTGATGCGGGCGGCTGGTTTGCCGGATCAGCAGCGCGGTTTGCCGGTACGGGTGAGACGGCCTCGTACTAGAGCCACTCCCCCTCCAGGGCGGTGGCACTGAGGCCCGGTGCCGCCGCGTACAGGACGGCGCGGCTGCCTGACTTCTGCCCGGCGTCGTGTGCCCTCCGCATGATGTCGAACACGGCGGCGCCTCCGCGGTTACCGGTGGTATAGCTGTCCCGGCTGTAGTTCAGCAGCCCAGACGGCCACGCATCGGGCATCGTCTGCTCCATGTACTCCAGCACCCGGGTGCCACCGGGGTGCGCGAGCAGCACGTCAGGGTGCCAGGACTCGGGGTCGTCCTGGTAACGGACGCGCAGCCATTCCCACATCGCGGTGACCGTCTCCTGTACGGCGCGCGGCCCGCGCCGGTCCATCACGAAGTGGGTGCCGTCCGACCGCGTCTCCAGGCGGTGCAGGTCCTGGGTGCCGGGCAGGGTGTGGTGCCAGGCGGAGTCCAGTCGCAGCACCGACTCGCGCCTCTGGCGGCCCGTGACCACCATGGCGACCGCGGTGTCCGCGAACAGCAACCGCACGATCAGGGACTCAAGGGTGTCGTCCGCGGGCTGGTAGGTCGTGCTCAGCGCCTCCGAGATCACGACCAGGACCACCCGGTCGGGGTCCGCGGCCACGAGTTCCGCCGCCAGCGCCAGGGAGCGGGTCCCCGCGATGCAGGCCCACTGCGTGGCCGGCAGCATCATCACGTCGTTGCGGAGCGAAAGCCTGTTGGCCAGGGCGACGTCCAGGCCCGGCAGCGCCGGGGTGGTGGAGTGACTGGTGATCAGGCAGTCGACGTCCGCGACGTCCAGCCCGGCGATCTGCAGGGCCCCGCGCGCCGCCTGCTCCCCGTAGGACTGCACGGCCTCCCAGGCAGGCGCGGTGCGCTCCTGGACGGTCTGCGGCGCGGGTATCGCCTCAAGGGTGGCTATCACACGGTCCACGTCCTGCTGGGTGAACCCCTCGCGCGCCAGCGCCTCTTGGGCCGGCCCGGCGCCGACATCCCGCAGGCCGCAGCCCTTGCCCGGCGCGACGACGGTCTCCAGCGGCAGCATCCACCCACGGCTCTGGATGCCCGTACTGGCCGCGATGCCGTCGATCCGCGGCGCCCACGCCGCGTCCGGGTGCCGGTCACGCACCTCCGCCACGATCTGGCTGGTCTCCACCGCATGCTTGCCGTGTATCACGGCAGGAGGACAGAGGTAAGCGGCCATAATGCGCACCTTTCTTGGGGGAGCTAGGAGGACGGCACGAGTGCTGTGTCCTGGGCCACTTGGGACTTCGCGCCCAAGAGAATGCCGATGAGCTCCACTTCGGAAGTGGGTGGACCGAGCATGGACGCCAAAGGGACATTTGCGCTGTGACCAAGACAACTTGGACAGCACTTTCAGGCCGTGACACGGCACACACCGCAGCCAAAGGAGGGGGCCCTCAGGGTGGCTCCGCAGGCTCCAGCTGACGTCCAGTCAGGTAGCCGTTGGCGGGCAGGGTGGCGCTGATGGCGGCCTGGCGGGTAGATCCGGTGTCGAGCCCGACAGTGACGCAGACCACTCGCAGCAAGCTTCAGCGGTTCTCAGTGACATCCGGCACGGGCGACGGGCCGGTGGGCCGAGTACGAGTACTCGTGGCAGGGACGTCGACCTGGGGAGCGCCGGTACCCGGATCGTGCCGACGGGGGGGGCCGTACGCCGTGGCGGCGGCGTTCGCCGTGCCGAGCCGGTGGGTGCGACCGGGGGGCGCCGGCCGTGCTGGCGGCCGCGGTGACCTTTGGGGGCTACGTCTGCCCGGCGCGGGCGCGGGAGCGTCGGCACGCGCCGCCGGCCTCACGGTCCGCTCGCCGTTCACGCCGACGCCCCGATGCGCAACGGAAGACCCTCCCCCGAGGGCGACCCCTGACCTACCGTCAGCCCGCTGGGCTCGAAGCCATGCCTCGGCCTCTGCCCAGCGGGAACGGCGAAGTCCCCATGGAACGCCTAGACGCCGGTCTCCCCATCGACGAGCTCGCGCACGATGTCGAGGTGCCCGTTGTGACGCGAGATCTCCTCGATGAGGTGCAGCATGATCCAGCGGAGATCCACATGCCGGCCGTCGCTGATGGGACGGCTCGCTGTCGCGTTCAGGTCGCGCTCGGCCAGCAAGCGCCGGTAGTGGGCACTCTGCTCCTCGTACTCGGCAAGAAGACGGGGCAACGGAATGTCGACCGCCTGCCGCATCTCAGGATCCGGATCCGCGTCCGTCGCCTCGGTGAGAGGCCCCACAGGCTCCTCCCCCAAGAACATCACCTGCACCCAGTGATGCTCGACCCAGCGCAGATGGCTGATCAGGCCACAGATCGTCATCAGCGGTGAATCAGGCAACGGGGCCTTGCGGGCGTCCTCCGCGGACACCCCCTCACACTTGGCCCGCGCCGTGTCACGGGCATAGTCGAGAAACGTCGTCAGCTGTGTGCGCTCGTCCCACGTGGGAGGCGTATCAGTTCGTTCAGTCATCCGGGGCATCCTCCCCCAACCCAGGCCTCACGTCGAACGATTAGCCACCTCCGACCCGTCGCACCGAGGTCCCCTCACCACAACCGTGATGAGGGGACCTCGCAGTCTGCGCCGACGCGGCAACAGAAAGAGCGCGTATCAGATCACCCGGACCCGTGACGCCTGCGGACCCTTCTGGCCCTGCGTGATCTCGAACTCCACTCTCTGGTTGTCCTCCAGGCCCCGGTACCCGGTTCCCTCGATCTCCGAGAAGTGCACGAACACGTCCGGGCCCTCACCGTCCTGGGCGATAAAGCCGTAGCCCTTCTCCGCGTTGAACCACTTCACTGTTCCCTGCGCCACGCTTCAATCCTCCATGCTGAAAACGCTGCGGCCTGGACGGCCGCGCAGGCCATGTCTGCCTGCACTGCCCATCCCACACCTTGCAACCGAAACCGGCTGCATTTGATTACGCGGTTCGGGTGAGGCGAACGCAGAACACTCACGCCGGCGACCGGGTGGCCGGCCATACCCGAGGGCTCCCGCTGAAACAGTGGAGCGCCGACGCCCGCCGACGCCACGCCCGCAGCCAACGTGCAAAGGCGAGCCGAACACTGCCGATCCTGCCCGATTTCGGGCGGGATCGTCGACGTTCCGCGACCTTCCACCCAGGGTGACCGGTCATGATCACCCTGACAGCGGGGCGTCTCATGCTCACTCCTGGATACCACCCTCATCCCGCGCACCGCGGGACGAGGGCACCGACATCGCGCCACTTCACTCGGCGCCACCGCACTCCCAAGGTCGCTCCACGGGCAACCCGCACCACCCGAAGCGAAAGGACGTCTACATGAACGTCCCTTCGGTCCCGAACAGAAAGCCCTCGCCATAGGCCGGACCAGGGAATTGAGGCAGTGTGCAAGCCCCGGAGGGAACAGTTCCGCCAACACGCCTAATTTCGCGGGTCGTTGAGCCACACCGCGCTGATCAAAAGGCATCACCACACGCGCCCCGGCATGCGATCATGCGGCGTCGGAAAATGATCATACGAAACCGGTCGTATGACACGGCTCGTCATCCACCGAGGAAACATGTCGCTGCACTCACGCACATCCGTGCGCCGCTACCTCGCCGTACTCGTCACCGCGTTCGCCGCGCTGTTCGGCCTGTCCGTGGCGCCGGCCCAGGCCTACTACGACTCGAACTCGGTCTACCAGATCAGACCAGCGCACGCCCAAGGCATGTGTCTGGAGGTGGCGGACTGGCGCAAGGACAACGGCGCACCGGTGCGCCAGTGGCCCTGCACGGGCCAGCCCAACCAGCAGTGGAGGTACGTGTATGACACCAACCGTTCCGACGTCTACTGGCTCAAGAACGTGTGGAGCGACAAGTGCCTTGAGATCGCCGATTGGCGCACGGACAACGGCGCCCCCGCCCGGCAGTGGGACTGCCACTACGGCGCCAATCAGACCTGGGTCGCGAACGCCGGCTCCCCGAGGCTGATCCACCCGGAGTGGTCCTACGCCGCGAACAAGTGCCTGGAGATCGCCGACTGGCGCACGGACAACGGCGCCCCTGCCCGGCTCTGGGACTGCTACTACAACCCCAACCAGAACTGGTACTTCGACACGGTCAGCTGACCGCTGGCGAAGAGTGACCGCCCGGCCGGGAACGACCGCGAGACACCCAGCCGGGCGGGCTGCCCTCGATCAGCGTGCTCGTCACGCCCACAGGCTCCGTCGACGTCACGGAATAGCCTCGCGGCCGCCCCGCGTTACCGCGATCATGACGACGAACGCACCGCGGCCCGAGGTTCTCCGATACACCGCCTTCTCCAGCACCCCCGACGGCGGAAATCCCGCCGGCGTCGTGCTGGACGCCACCGACCTGGACGACAGCGACATGCTGGCCATCGCCGCCGACCTCGGATACTCGGAGTCAGCGTTCCTGACCGCGCCCCCGGAGGGCCTCGGCGGCCAGGAGGAACGGGCTTACAGCATTCGCTACTTCAGCCCCAAGGCCGAGGTGCCGTTCTGCGGGCACGCCACCGTCGCCACCGCCGTCGCGCTCGCCGAGCGGACAGGTCCCGGCAAGCTGCTGTTCGCGACGCCCGTCGGCACCGTGCCGGTGGAGGTGGTCGAGGAAGGCGGGACGGTCAAGGCCACCCTCACCAGTGTCGAGCCGCACATCGAGGACATCGCCGACGCCGACCTCGCAGAGGCGCTCGCCGCGCTCGACTGGCCGGCCACCGACCTCGACCCCGCCTACCCGCCCCGTATCGCGTTCGCCGGCGCCCGCCACCTCGTTCTCGCGGCGGCAACACGCGCGCGCCTGGCGGATCTCGCGTACGACTTCGCGCGTCTCGAAGCCCTCATGCATCGCTTGGACCTGACCACGGTCCAGTTGGTGTGGCGGGAGTCGGCCACCGTCTTCCATGTCCGTGACCCGTTCCCCGTCGGCGGCGTCGTCGAAGACCCGGCGACCGGCGCCGCGGCCGCCGCGTTCGGTGCGTACACCCGCGATCTCGGCCTGGTCCCCCAGGACGCCGTCCTCACCCTGCACCAGGGCGAGGACCTGGGCCGCCCCGGAGAACTCACGGTGACACTGCGCACGGGCGACCCGCGCGTTCGCGTCAGCGGCACGGGAGCACGCATCGGCTGAGGGCACCGGCCACGACGGCGGTCTGGCGGGTCAGATGCGACCGCGGCGTGGACTTCATGCCGTCCGTCGCGGAGTTCTGCCGTGGCAGGCAGGGCGATGTGAGGTCCGGCACTTGGCGGCACCACCTGAACTATGCGATGGCCCAGTCACATGGGGCGCTTGCAGGCTGTCGCCCGAGACGCCGTCCCCAGCGCTGACCCTCAGGAGTCATCAGACGCCCACTGTCATTCTCGTCCACGGTTTCTGGCACGGAAGCTGGTGCTGGAGCCTGGTCGCGGAACAGCTTGCCGCGAGGGGCATCGCGTCGGTGGCCGTCGATCTGGACGGTCACGGGCTGAAAGGCCGCGTCGCCCGCGTCGCGCTGGCGTCGGCCGTTCGATCCGGCCGCTTTCGCCGCTGAGCCGTCCGGCACGTCCGCCATCACGGCTTCGTCCGCCGCGGCGACGCTCGTCGAGCAGATCCGGGGTCATCGGCGGCGGTGAGCCCTGCGTCGTGGTGGCGCACAGCATGGGCGGTGCTGTCGCCACCGCAGCCGCTGAACTGGAGCCGTCGTTGTTCGCCCATCTCATGTACGTAAGCGCCTTCGCCCCCGTCCAGGGTGCGGCCGCCGCGTATTCGGCCAGCCCTGAGAACGAGGGCGAGACCAGCTCGTCTCTTCTCGTGGCCGACCCGTTGGTCGTCGGGGCCGTACGCCTCGACACCGGCGACGCAGGCAGTCACGCGGCGATCCGCGAGACGTCCTACGGTGATGTGGACGAGGCCACCGCGGAAGCGGCGATCAGATTGCTGGGGTCCGATGGGCCGATCGGAAGGTCCCAGTCCTGGGCGGCTTGGGCGTGCCGGATCGCCTGAACGGGGTAACCGTGCCCTGCGAACCAGCCGGCGGCGGTGCGATGCAGGCCGGTGACCTCAGTCGGCCAGGTCCGCCGAAGCTCCAGCCGCAGAAGGTCGGCGAGTTCCCCGTTCACCCGTTCAAGGACGCTGGTGCGCAGCAGCAGCCGCCGCACCTGTGCGCTCTGCCGTTCCAGCACTTCGGCCAGCAGGTACTCGGCGACCGTCCGCTCGCTGCCGGAGATGGCGAGCTGCCCCGGAGTCGGGCTCCCGGTCAGCGACAGCGCCGCCAGCCGCAGCCCTGCGGCCCACCTCTCCGTTCGCTCCAGCACCAGCTCCGCCGCCGCTTCCGGCAACTCCACCCCCGCCGTCGCGAACAGCTGCCGTGTCTCGGCCAGGCTGAACTGCAGGTCGGCCGTGCGTATTTCGGACAGCTCGCCTTCGAGCCGCAGCCGGTGCAGCCCCAGCCGCACGTCGTGCCGGGACGCCAGGACGAACCGCAGCTGCGGCGGCGCTCGCAGCACCAGCAGCTCAAGCTGCCGCAGCACCTCCGGGCCCAGCTCGTGGATGTCGTCGATGACCAGCCAGACGCGGTCTTCCAGCGACGCCAGGTCCATCAGCAGGCGCTCTGCCATGGCCCAGCCGTCGAGGTCTGGTGCCGCCGACACCGCTCGCACCAACAGCGCTCCCGGACCCGTTCGCCTCAGCGCGCCGACCGCTGACAACCAGTACCGCTGCGGATCCCGCTCATCGGCCCCCACCGCGACCCACGCGGCTCGCCCCGCCAGGTTCACCTGTCCTGCCCAGGACCGCAGCAGCACCGTCTTGCCACCCCCTGCGGGCGCGGACACCACCGTGACCCGAGCCGACCCCTGGAGCCGATCGAACAGCGCCTGACGAACCACCACCCCGGCCCCACCAGGACCTTCGCCACCGCGGGCCACAGCACCCGATCCCGCGCCAAAGGTCACGATCCAGATCATCGCACGACCCGCGAAATGGCCGACCACGTCGCCCCCGAGGCGATGGCGCCGGGCACAGCGCGGCCGTTAGGCCGGTTGCCGTCTCCGGATGCGTGCCGGGGCCGTCCCGCCACAGGATCCTGATCATGCGGATATCTACTCTCATACGGCCCTGTCCTCTGGCGGCGCGGCGCGGCGGCGCGCGTCATGCCCTTTCTGCGGCTCTTGCCTGCGGTGTCCTGCTGGCCGGCACCTCGGCATGCGCCGGATCCGACGAGCACACGAGCCGCGTCGGCGCACCGGGTGTCAACAACCCGGCGGCACCCGGCTCCCCCGGCCCGGAAGCGGGCCCGCGCGTTCCGGGTGTCGGAAGCCGCATGTGGAAGCGCGTACCGGCCGACACCCGCCAGGCGGTGGTCGTCTATGGCGATGGCCGGAACTCTGCCGAGAGCACCGTCGTGCTCTACGAGAAGAAGGGCACTGCCTGGAAACGTGCGGGCAGTTGGCCCGCGCACAACGGCAGGCTGGGCTGGACGACCGACCATCGCATGGACGACGAGCGCAGTCCCGTCGGTGCGTTCTCACTGACGGATGCGGGAGGGTCTCTCAGGGATCCGGGCAGCCGCTTGCCCTACTGGTACGACGACAACGCCTTCGCGTCCATGACGGAGGAGGGCGACGAGCACGCCCACGACTTCGACTACGTCATCGCCATCGACTACAACCGGCTCAAGGGTGTCCCGCCGTTCGACTGGAGCCGTCCCCAGGGAGTGGAGAAGGGTGGCGGCATATGGCTGCACCTGGACCACGGCGACGGCACGTCTGCCTGTGTCACCGTTCCCGAGTCCGCGATGAAGACCCTGCTGCACACCCTTGATCCCCGCCTTCACCCCGTCGTGGTGATGGGGGACCGGGAGCGGCTGAGAGCCTGACGGCAGGCCTGACCCGGTCCGCGTACGGCGTCCCACGTGACCGCCGGGCCCAGCCCCGGCGGTCACCCAGGGCGTTGGGTGAAATGAGGAGGCTCTGTCCGGTCAGTCGAACGCCACGACCAGGCGGACGCCGTCGTCACCGAAGCGGCCCGCCAGAGCCTTCATCACGGCGAAGACGTGCGGCCAGTCCGTTCCAGGACCCAGGACAGCACCGACGGTCCGCGGTTCGTACGTGCACATCCCTCCGTCGGCGGTCCGCTCCACGCGTTCCGTCACGCTGTGCAGATCCGTGGGCGACACGGCCGCGAGATCCATCGATGCCAGCTCCGCCCAGCTGACCCAGCTCGCGCCGTACAGGCTGCCCTCTGCAACGCAGCTCCCCAAGTGCTCGCGCATCCCGCTCGACAGATCGACGGGAAGGCCACGGTCTGGTGCGAGAGGTTGAAAGCCCGCGTAGTTGCGCACTCCGAAGAGACAGCCGAAGGCCGCGTAGTCGGTCTCGTCGTACAGCGGCCAGAGATCCATGGCGGCCACCCACGGCTCGCCCTCGTAGTAGTCGGTGTCGACGCCGGGGTGACGAAACTCGATGCCGCCATGAATGTCCGTACTCACGATGCGGCACCGTAACAGCGTCGGCTGGGACAGGCACCCGAGTTTGGCGGTAGGTCAGCAACGGAGGCGGGTCCTGTCGCCCCGGGACAGAGGGCTGCCTCACGCCGGTCCGCATGGAGAGGGGTGGTGGCACATCTTCCACGCCCACTACGCCGCGTTCCGAGCCGCCGGCTCATCTCCCTCCGGCCAGACCAGCCATCGCGCATGCCGGCGGACGCGGGATGCGTCCTCGGGGAAGTAGCTGGCCCAGTCCTCATCCAGGGCTGTCCAGGCTGCCGGCTGTCCACACTCCGTCGCCAAAGGCGTTCCCGCGTCCACGATCGCAACGAACGACAGTCCAAGAGTCGCCGACGACTCGGGGCGACAGGACCGCACTGTCGCCGCCGCAGGTTGCGGCAGTAGCTCCGCCTCCACGCCCGTCTCCTCGCAGAGCTCGCGGCGTGCTCCCTCTCGGGGCGTTTGCTCCGGCTCAACGCGCCCGCTCGGAGGAACCCCGCCCCGCCAGCGGTGATGAACCAGCAGCACTCGAGCGAAGTCCTCGTCAAAGACCCACACTTGTGCGGCAAGAGGCTCCGAGGTGGCTGGCCGACGGTCGTCAGCCACTGGCTCGCCCCGTCGGACTCCATTCAAGGTGGATCGGCTTACCGCCGATAGGAAGCTTGGCACTGCAAATGGAGCTACCTAGAAGGAGCGGTTCGTGCGATTCGCAGTCACTATTCTTCGCCCGGCCGGGTATCAGCACTGGGAAGCGTTCAAAGAGGTCGCCACAACCGTGCATTTGGCACTGTTGCGCCTTGGGCATGACAGCGTACTGACCCATGACCCTCGACTGCCCGGACGCAGGCACATTATTTTTGGATCCAATCTTCTAGCAAATCACCCGAACCCGATCGATCTCTTTCCAGAGGACCATATTCTGTACAACCTGGATCAGATCTCCCCTGATTCCCCTTGGATCACGCGGGGTCTACTGGACTTGTTCCGGAAGCATAGAACCTGGGACTACAGCGTTCGTAACATCGCCGAACTGGAGCGGATGGGTGTGGACGGCGTCCAGCATGTCCCCATCGGCTATGTTCCGGAGTTGGAGCAAGTGCGATCAGCGGCCGAGGAGGACATTGATGTGCTCTTCATCGGTTCATTGAACGAACGACGCCTCGCTCCGATTCGGCACCTTGCCTCGGAGGGGCTCAACGCCGTCGCTCTGTTCGGTCTGTACGGCGAAGCGCGCGATGCGCTGATGGCCAGAGCGAAGGTCGTGCTGAACGTTCACTTCTACGAAGCCAAGATCTTTGAGATCGTCAGGGTTTCCTACCTGTTGGCCAACGGCAGGTTCGTAGTGTCCGAGCACGGCTGTGACGCCGAAGAGGAAGCCCAGTACGCTGCGGGTCTGGCTTTCACCGACTACGCCAAGATTACTGACACTTGTCGTCACTACATCGAGCATGCCGATGAGCGGCGTTCCCGGGCCGAGACGGGCAGGGAACTCATGCGCTCGAATCTCGCCACGGATTTTCTGCGCCCCGCTATCGCGGCCCTGTAGGGGCGACTCAGCCGAAGCGGCCCTCCATGTAGTCCGCCGTGCGAGGGTCGGACGGGGTGGAGAACATCGTGGAGGTGGGGCCGTGTTCCACGATGGCGCCGGGGGTGCCCTGTTCGGCCAGGAAGAATGCGCACCGGTCCGAGATGCGGGCGGCCTGCTGCATGTTGGGGGTGACGATCACGATCGTCACCTCGCGGGCCAGTTCGCGGATCGTCTGCTCGATGCGGAGGGTGGAGGTCGGGTCCAGGCGGAGCAGGGCTCGTCCATCAACAGGACCTTGGGGCGTACGGCCAGGGAGCGGGCGATGCACAGGCGTTGCTGCTGCCCGCCGGAGAGTGCGCCGCCGGGCTGGCGGAGTCGGGTCCGCACCTCCTGCCACAGGCCCGCCCTGGTGAGGCATTCCTCGACGAGATCGTCGCGGGGGGGGCGCCGTGCAGATGCGTGCCGGTGAGCTTGAGGCCCGAGGTGACGTTGTCGTAGATGAACATCGCGGGGAAGGGATTCGGCTTCTGGAAGACCATCCCTATCTGGCGCCGGGTCTCGGTCAGACGGCGATGAGGGGCGTAGATGTCCTGGCCGTCCAGGAGCACCTCATCGGCCAGGGAGGCGGCCGGGATGAGTTCGTGCATGCGGTTGAGGATCCGCAGGAACGTCGACTTGCCGCAGCCGGAGGGGCCGATGAGAGCCGACACCAGGCCGGCCGGCGTGGTCGGCGACACGCGGTCGAGGACCTTGTGGTCACCCAACCAGGCCGAGATCCGGCGAG
This sequence comes from Streptomyces sp. NPDC054794, assembly GCF_053611585.1. NCBI lineage: Bacteria > Bacillati > Actinomycetota > Actinomycetes > Kitasatosporales > Streptomycetaceae > Streptomyces > Streptomyces sp. NPDC054794. Next base: position 202,917 of record NZ_JBSHAQ010000010.1, read on the forward strand.
TGTCCAAGGTGGCTCCGGCGCCGTCCGAGTACGGCGGGAGGGGAAGGGTGGTCTCGGTCTCCGTGGCACTGCTCTGGTCTGTCAAGGCAAGTCCTCGGTCGGCGTCACATCAGGTGTCACATCAGGCGTCACATCAGGTTGGGCAGCAGCTGTGCCGCCTGGTCGGCGACCGTGAGGCCGAGCGCGCCGAGCAGGGGCACACCGACCACCCAGGTGGGCCGGCGGCCCCAGCGGGCGTGGGTCCACGCGACGGCCGCGGCCGCGGCCAGGAGTGCCTGTCCCCACAGCACCAACGGCAGCCAGGCCGAGTGCTGGACGCCCATCGGCGTCTCGCCCTCGGGCAGGGCGCCCGGAGTCACGCCCGGGGCCCCCGCCGCCTGGACCTGCGAGACCAGGTCCGCGTCGACGCGCAGTATGCCCCGGGGCATGAAGGGCGTGCCGTCGGCCGTGACCAGGGTCAGGCGGCCGTGGCCCGCCGCGGGGGCCGGCGACTGCGGGTCTCCGGCCCGGCGCAGACCGATCACCCGGAAGGTGTGCCTGCCCTGACCCGTGGTCACCGTGAACCGCAGCCCCGGACGCAGGTCGCGAAGGTGCAGGAACGGGCCCCCGAGTCGTCTGGCGGCCCATGACGACGCTCACCCCGGCCTGGCCCGGGAGCGGCGTGTCCCGGCGGGGTCCCGGGCCCCGGGCCAGGTCCTTCGCGGTGGTGCCCGCCCGGACGACCTCGCGCAGATGGAGCGCGGGGACATCCGGCACCGCCACCGGCGTGCCGGGCCGGACCGCCCCGCCGACGGGGGCGACCCCGTTGGCGAGGGCGCCCCGGAGGGCGGCGTAGTCGACCTGCCGGTCACGGGCATGGCGGAGGTCGCCCAACGGGCCGACGTCCAGGACGAATCCGAGAAGCAGCGCGCCGAGGATGCTCAGCGCCTGTCGGAGAAGTCCGACGCCTGGCCGCTCACCGACCAACCCGGGTTACCGGCACGGGTGTCGGTCAGCGTGACCGGGTTGATCTTGCCCGCGGTGGTCAGCATGTCGCCGGTGGGGTTCAGCACCGGGGACGGCAGGGTGACGTTCGGGTTGTCCACGCTGGTGACCAGCGCACCCGAGTCGACGGTGGTGGTGATGTTCTCGGAGGCGGTGACGCCGGCGAACGGGCCCACCACGTACGCGACCTGGGCCGAGGACGACCCGGTGTACTTGGCGGTGTCCGTCGGGACGAAGGTGGCGGAGAAGGAGTGGTCACCGGTGGGCAGGCTGGAGGTGCTGTAGGTCGCCTGTCCGCCCGAGACCGGCACGGTGGCCAGGGCGGTCGTGGTGGCGCCCACGGTGTCCTGGAACTTCACGGAACCGGCCGCGCCGTTCGGCGTGATGGTGGCCGTGAAGTTGACCGGGCTGAACTGGGCCGCCGTACCGGCCGGGGAGCCCGCGAGAGCGGTCGTCCTCGGCTGGGCCGGAGCCTGGTCCACGGTGTAGGCGACCGTGCTGGACGAGGACCCGGCGTAGGCCGGGTCGGTCGGCGTGAAGTCCGCGGTCAGCGAGTGCGGGCCCGCGCCCAGCGTGGTGGTGCTGAAGGGAGTCGGGTTCCCAGGCCGACGTGGTCAGGAAGGAGCCCTTGGCCACGCGGAGCGCCTCCGCCGCGCGGTAGCCGAGGAAGACGCCGACCAACAGCATGATCACCAGCACCACGGCACCGCTGCCGCGCGCCGCGCCACGGAAGAGGCGGTCCACCTGCTCTCCCTTGGACCGCACGGCACGCGGTACGTCCAGGATCTCCGGGTCCGCGGAATCCGGCTGTCCGAAGCCGGAGACGGCAGCGCTCACGACGCCCCTGCCCCGGCCTGGATCCGCACACGGGTCGTGAACCGAGGCGGATCGTCTCCGTCACCCGGACCCCCCGACGGCGCGGACCGCCCTGGACCGGGCAGATGCAGACCACGCAGCCGCGGCCGGCTGACCAGTCCATCGCTCAACTGGGCCACCGGCATCGCGGCCAGGAACTGGTTCAGGTTGTACTGGCACTCCCGATGCCGCGGATACGCCCGCCCCGCCATGGCAACGTCCCGCCCGTCGAGTTGCACCCGCCAGGTCCAAGCGCCCGCTATGTCCGCCATGACGAGGACCGACCGCACGTCCTCGATGCGCTCCCGGAACCGCATCACCGCGACCTGGCGCGCGGGCAGGCTCTCGAACGCCCTGGCGCAGCGCCCCAGTTCACGGTTGTTGGCACCGACGAGCCGCCATCCGACGGGTCTCAGTTCCGTATCCGGTCTGCTTGGTCGTGTATCCGCTCTGCGCTGCACCTGCGGACTCGCCAGCAGGTGCATTCCAAGATCTTCGGTCGGCACATACAACAAGCGCGGACGGACCATGTGGACCGACCCCCCTCCACGTCACTTTCTCGCCGCTGACCAAAAGGTCCCTCAGCGCCCCTGAGAGTCACGGTCTGCTGGCAACGGGCGCAGTCCCGTCACCTAGCGCCGTCCCGCAGTCAGTCGTATAGGCGATGACTACCGACGCGAGCGACGGGCGCCCGCTGCGAGTGTCGAGCCATGACCCGCACCGCACCGCGACAGACCACCACTGGCTGGATACCGCTTGCGGTGTTGGCCACGGCCCAGTTCCTGGTCGTGCTGAGCACGTCGATCGTGAACGTCGCCCTGCCCCAGATCCGAGCCGGGCTCGACCTGTCCGACACGAGCCAGGCCTGGACGGTCAACGCGTACGTACTGGTCTTCGGTGCACTGTTGCTGCCGGGCGGCCGCGCGGGCGATGTCCACGGTCTGCGCCGCGTGTTTCTGCTCGGCATCGGCCTGTTCGCCCTCTCCGCCCTGGGCGCGGCGCTGGCGCCCACGGCGAGCGTGCTGATCGCTTGCAGGGCGGTGCAGGGGATCGGCGCCGCGCTGTTGGCGCCCACGGCGCTGGCCCTCGTGCTGACGCTCTATCCCGACGGCAACCGGCGTGGCACCGCGCTCGGCGTGTGGGGCGCGGTCTCCGGTGCCGGCGGTGCGGCGGGTGTGCTGCTGAGCGGGCTACTCACCAGCCTGTTCGGTTGGCGTGCGGTGTTCGTCGTGATGGTGCCCCTGGCCCTGGCCGTCCTGGTGGCCACCTGGCTGCTGGTCTCAGCCGACCGGCCACGTGGCGGAAGCCTGGATGTGCCGGGCACGGTGACGGTGACGGCGGGGCTGGTCGCGCTGACTTACGGCCTGTCAGGGCCTTGGCCGCTCGCGGTGATCGGTCTGGGGCTGCTCGGCGTGTTCGTGGTGCTCCAGCGCCGCGCCACCGACCCGCTGCTGCCGGCGCGCATGAGCGTGGTGGCTGTGCCCAACGTGTTGATGGCCCTGCTGGGCGCGGTCTGGCTGGGCCTGTTCTACTTCCTGCCCCTCTACCAGCAGCGCACCCTCGGCTACTCACCCTTGGAGGCCGGGCTGACCCAGCTGCCCCTGGCCCTCATGATCACCCTCTCGTCCTGGGTCACCGGGAAGATCTCCGGCCGTCCCGTGCTCCCCGTGGGCCTGCTGGTCCTCGCGGCCGGACTGGCCTGGCTGTCGCGAACCCCCGCCGACGGCACCTTCCTTGTGGACCTGCTCGGCCCCACGCTCCTCATCGGCATCGGGCTTGGGGTGGCCTTCGTCCGGCTCACCGCGATGTCCTCCGCGGGCGTCCCGGCCGCCGACAACGGCCTGGCCGGCGGGCTGGTCAACGCCACCCGGCAGATCGGCGGAGCCATCGGCCTGGCCTTCCTGACCCTGCTCCCCTCCTTCGGCGCGGCCTTCGGGGCCTGCGCCGCCCTGACCCTGCTCATCTCGGCTCTCTCGACGCGAAAGGCATGACCATGCCCCTGGACAAGCCCTACATCTCCGGCCACTTCACCCCCGTCTCCGACGAGATCACCGGCCGTGAACTGAAGGTGCGCGGCACCCTCCCGCCCGAGCTGAACGGCCGTTACTTCCGCAACGGGCACAATCCCAAGCCCGGCATCACTCCCAGCCACTGGTTCCGCGGCGAGGGCATGATCCACGGCGTCCGCCTCACGGGCGGCCGGGCCGAGTGGTACCGCAACCGCTGGGTGCGCACCCCTTTCCTGGACGGCGTGCCGTTCACCGGAACCGAGCTCGAAGTCAGCGCCGCCGCCACCAACATCATCTTCCACGGGGGCCGCTACCTCGCCCTGCAGGAGGCCAACCTGCCCTGGGAGGTCAGCGCCGACCTCGACACGATCGGCGTGTACGACTTCGGCGGCAAGCTCACCAGCGCGATGACCGCCCACCCCAAGGAGGACCCCCAGACCGGCGAGCTGCACTTCTTCAGCTACAGCCCCTTCCCGCCGTACCTGACCTACTACGTGGCCGACGCCACCGGCAACATCGTCACCTCACAGGTCATCGACGGCTCAGGACCCTCGCTCATGCACGACTTCGCCATCACCCGCGAGCACATCGTCTTCATCAACTCGCCGGTGGTCTTCGACCACGCCGAGCACTCCGGCATCCCCTACCGCTGGCACGACGACGTCCCGCTGCGCATCGGCGTGATGCCGCGAGCCGGTGGCGACACCACCTGGTTCGAAGTCGCCGACCAGGCCGCGCTGTTGCACGTCAGCAACGCCTACACCGACGCCCAGGGCCGGATCGTCCTCGAAGCACCGCGCTTCGACCGTTCCGCCTGGGAGAACTCGTGGAAGTGGTGGGTCGGCGCCCCCGGCTACGGCACCAGCCCCGACGCCGGCTCGACCTTCTACCGGTGGACCATGGATCCGGCCACCGGCAAGGTCACCACCGAGTCCCTCAACGACCTGGCCACCGAGTTCCCGTCGATCAACGACGCCCACACCGGTTCGGCCTACCGCTACAGCTACGCCATCGCCTTCCCCGGCGCGGGCCTGTCCGGCTACCACACCGTCAAGTTCGACACACAGACCGGCCAGGAGACACTGCTCGCGCACGGCGAGGGCCGGATGCCCGGCGAGGCCGTCTTCGCGCCCGCCGCGGGCGGGACCGGCGAGGACGACGGCTACCTCCTCACCATCGTCAGCGATCTCAAGGCCGACGCCTCGGAGCTGCTCGTCCTGGACGCGAGCGACCTGAGCACCGTGGCCGCCGTCGAACTCCCCCGCAGGGTCCCGGCCGGCATCCACGGCCACTGGATCCCCGACACCGAACAGCCGGCCTGACCCACCAAAGCCGCCCGGGCCGCTGATTCCCCCTCAGCGGCCCGGGCACCGAACGCGGCCGGCATCCACGGCCACGGGAACCCGTACTCCGAACCGCGCCCGCCCCGCCCCAGCCGCCTGGGCCGCCGTTTCCCCCACGGTGGCCCGGGCCCCCGAACCCCGAGGAACCGCCATGACCTACCCCACGACCATCGACGAGAACGCTCCCGTCGTCGCCGACCACACCATCCGGATCGCCGCCCCTCTTGAGCGGGTCTGGCAGTTGCACACCGGGATCGGCTTCTGGCCCGGTTGGCAGCCCGCCATCACCGAGGCCCGGCTCGACGGCCCCGTCGCCCCCGGCACCACCTTCCACTGGGTGACCGCGGGCCTGTCCATCGACTCCACCATCTACGCGGTCGACGCTCCGCACCGCATCCTGTGGGGCGGACCCGCGCACGGCATCACCGGCGTCCACGAGTGGACCTTCACCGAGGACGGCGACGGCGTTGTGCTCCGCACCCGGGAATCCTGGGCGGGCGCGCCGGTCGACACCGACCGGGACAACCTCTCCGCCGCCCTGGACGACTCGCTCAGCGCCTGGCTCGACGCCCTGAAGAAGGAGGCGGAGCAGGGGCCGAACCGCTCCTCCTCACCCATCTGATGCCGGCCTTCGTGCCGACGCTCGCCGGCAGTGGCCGGGCCCGGTTGGTGGCCGACTCCTTGAGCGGCCACCTCGTGCGCGTTTGAGCGGCCACCTCGTGCGCGACAGGTTCCTCCCTTCTGGACGCGGCGCGCCGCCATTCGGCGTCAGCGGTATCCCGTGATCGGCCGGCGGTCGTAGCACAGGGAGTCCGGGGCCGCGCTCGCGCCCTGTCGGCCCCTGATCTCCACGCGCGCGCCGAGCTTGATGGCGTCGTAGACCCGCTTCCCGTCTTTGCGTGAGAGGGCGATGGCGCCGTGGACGCTGGCCGTGGCCGAGATGTCGATCTCGGGGGGATTGAGCGCGAAGAGCAGGAGCCGCTCGTGGTCACTGCGGTCCGTGAACGTGACGGCCCACCGCCTGTCGTCCGTGTACTCGTCGAACTTGCCGCCCTTGGCGGGGGGCATGGTCAGGGTGGCGTACTTGGCGCTGACGGTGACCGTCGTCTCGCCGATCGGGCACGTTGCCCGCGGTGTGCCGATGGCGAACTTCCTGCCTTCGATGGTCAGTGAATGGGCGTCCAGATCGACCGTGACCCGCTGGACCGGCGCCGGGGACGGGTGGGGCACGGACGTCGCAGGGGATGCGGCCGGCTTGCTGGGGGAAGCGATCGCACCGGAGGTGACGGCGATGAGGGCCGCTGCCGCCAGCGCGGAGGTGGAGAGCAGAGCGCGTCGGCCGCGGCGGCGGCGTCGCGCCTGGCTCCTCACCTGTGCACCCGTGGCCGGGGCCGGGGCCGCGCTGTGTGCGGCCAGGCCGATCAGTCGAGCGGACAGTTCCGTCTCGGTCAGAAGTCGCGGTGGCGGCTGGTCAGACACAGGCTTCCTCCGTCGGATGGGTTTCCTCGCTCGCCAGGTGAGCGGCCAGTGCGGTACGGCCGCGTGACAGTCGTGCCTTGACGGTGCCGACGGCCGCGCCGGTCTCGGCGGCTATCTGCTCCACGCTCAGATCGCACAGGTGATGCAGCACTATCGCGGTCCGCTGGGCTTCGGGCAGGCGCCGCAGAGCGGTGACCAGCGCCACGTGGTCGGGGCTCGGTTCGGGCGCGGACCGCGGTGTGGACTCACCCCTCACCAGCTCCCACCAGTGGCGCGCCCGTCGCCAGCGGCTCATCGCCAGACGGTGGGCCACCGTACGGATCCATGCCTCGGGAGCCCGGTCACCGTTCAGGACGGACGAACGCCGGTCCCAGGCGCGTACGAACGCCTCCTGGACCACGTCCTGGGATTCGGCGTAGTCGCCCGTCAAGGCATAGAGCTGGCCGACCACACGCGGGTAGGCAGCCGCGTAGAAGAGGTCGAACTCGTCCTCGGTCACCGTGTCGTGCTCTCTCTCACGGCGTGGGGCGCGCCGTGTACGGTCGGTGCGGTGGGGGTCATGCGGTCTTGGTCTCCCCGGCGGCGCTCTGCTCGATCCACTGCTTCCAGGTCAGGTTCCAGTCGCCGTAGCCGTTGCCGGTGGCGACGGGGTCCTTGTTCGACCCGGTGACCTTGATGACGTCACCGACGATGACCTGGTCGTAGAAACGCTTGGCGGTGCCGTCGGTGGCGAGGCCGACACAGCCGTGGGTGACGTTACTGTGTCCGGCCGCCGTGTCCGCGTGCGGGTTCTGGTGCACGTAGGTCCCCGACGTCGTCAGGTGCACGGCCCAGTAGTAGTCGCCGTTGTAGGCGTCACCCAGGCCCACGGTGCGGGAGTCCATGCGCACCTTCGACGCCTTGTCCATGACGACCATCGTCCCGTTCCAGGTGTCCGTCCCCGGCGCCCCGGTGGTCACCGG